>JBIPOH010000230.1:0-5442 GCA_044379435.1 Novosphingobium sp. | reverse complement strand
CGGGCAGCCGGGCCGATTTCATGGCCTCCGTGCTGGGCGATACGATCCTGTTCGATACCGATCGCTACAACATCGATAGCGAAGATCAGGGCATCCTGCAGAGCCAGGCGCAGTGGCTGGGCCGCTATCCTGGCAAGAACGTGACGATCGAGGGCCATGCCGACGAACGCGGCACCCGTGATTATAACCTTGCGCTGGGCGAGCGCCGCGCCAATGCCGCAAAGAGCTATCTCGTCAGCGTGGGCATCGATGCTGCGCGTATCACCACGGTGAGCTATGGCAAGGAACGTCCGGTTGCGCTCGGTTCGGACGAGGCAAGCTGGGCAAAGAATCGCCGTTCCGTGACAGTCACGGTCGAGTAAATCCGCGCTGGGAGCGGAGCAAGGAACAAACGTAGTGGCACGGCAGGGCAGATCGGCAGACTGGGGTTTTCCCCGCTGGCGCGGCTATGAAAGCGCGCGTGAGGCCGCGCCTGTCCGGCTGTGCGACCGCGCGGGGTGCGACGCCAAGGGCGAATGCCCTGCGCCCAAATCGCCCAACAACCCGGATCGCTGGTATTTCTGCCCCGCCCATGCGGCGGAATACAACGCCGGGTGGAATTACTTCGAAGGGCTGGACAAGGAAGAAGCCGAACAGCGCGAGCAGGCGGAGCGCGGGGAAGCTTCGGGCTATGCGCAATCGGCTTACCAAAGCTGGGCCGGGCCGGGCGATGGCAGCCGCAGCCGCGACGAAATGCGCGCGCTGGAAGCGCTGGGGCTTGAGGTGGACGCGGATTTCGAGGCGGTGCGCAAGGCATGGCGGATGCGCGCCAAGGAAGTGCACCCCGATGTGCGCCCGGGTGACGCCGAAGCCGCAGCGGAGTTCCTGAAGCTGCAGACGGCTTATGAAGTGCTGCGCGCGGCGGAAGAGCGGCGCGAGTGGAAGGGTTCAGACGGGCGCTGATCCCGCACCGATTTCGGCATCGAGCATGGCCGGGATGGCGGTGTCATCAAATCCTTGCGCTACCCAGCGCGCTTCGATGGTACGAAGCAGGCGGGCGACTTCGGGACCGGCGCTGACACCGCGCGCAACGATCATGCCGCCTTTGAGCGGGAACTTCGGGATATCCCAGCCATCGAGCGGCGCCAGGCTGGCGCCAGTGATCAGCAGCCGGTCCAGCGCGGCGGCGCGGCCCACCCTGTAGGCCAGCGGACGGGCGGGCTCTTCTGGCGTGGTCCGCGCGGCAACAAGCGCGAGGTGCTTGCGCTGGGCGAGGCTGAGGCGCAGGCGCGCCGCCACGAGTTCGGCCGTCGCGGGATCAGCGGGCAGCAGCGCGGCGAGGCGGCGCAGCGCTTCGGGCGCAGTGCCTTGCGCGGCTTCGGCGGCGATCAGTGGGGGCAGCGCGGCAGCGTCTGCTTCGGGCAGGATCACCGTGAGGACGCCAAGCGCGGTCATGCGCCACACGGTCGGGGCGGGATTGGGCAGCGCGAGCAGCAGCAGCAGTTCGCTGGCGATGCGTTCGCGCGAGAGTCCCTTGAGGCCGTGCGCAAGCCTAGCGCAGGCGGCTTCGGCAGCGGGGTCGGCAGGGAGCGAGCCGAAGCGGGCCTGAAAGCGGAAATACCGCAGGATGCGCAAGTAATCCTCGCGAATGCGCGCCTCAGCCTCGCCAATGAAGCGCAGGCGGCGGGCGGCAAGGTCATCGAGGCCGCCGAAATAGTCGTGAACGGAAAGGTCGTGCGGGTCGGCGTAGAGCGCGTTGATCGTGAAATCGCGGCGTGCGGCGTCCTCCTGCCAGCTGTGCGAGAAGGCGACGGTGGCGTGACGGCCATCGGTTGAAACGTCGCGGCGCAGCGTGGTGATTTCCACTGGGCCGCCTGCGGTGAGGGCGGTGACAGTGCCGTGGGCAAGGCCGGTGGGGACGCTGCGGATACCTGCCGCCGTCAACCGCTCGATCACCGCTGGCGGCTCCAGCGGGGTCGCCATGTCGATGTCCTTCACCGCGAGGCCCAGCAGCGTATCGCGCACTGCGCCGCCGACGTAGCGGACAAGGCCTTCCCCCGCAGGGTCGAGCGCGGCGACGAGTGTGGCAAGGTCTTCGCGGCTGGTCCATGCAGCTGGCGGGAGGCGCGTTTCAGCCATGCCAGCGGATCCGCTGCGCCAGATTGGCGATGATCCCGGCTGTGACGCCCCAGATGCGGTGCTCGTTCCACTGGATATCGATGTAGCTGCCACGCCGGCCGGCCCATTCGCTTTCCCGCCGGACGTGGTTCTCGGGATCGAGCACAAAGGCCAGCGGCGGTTCGAACCAGGCTGCGACTTCGGCGGGGTTGGGCTGGATCGGAAGGTCCGGGGGGACCATCGCGAGGACCGGGGTGATGTCGTAACCGGTGCCGGTGCGGTACTGGTCGGTCGCGCCGATCACATCGACAAGGGCAGGATCGATGCCGAGTTCTTCGTTCGCTTCGCGCAGCGCGGCTTCGATGGGGGTTTCGCCGGGATCGAGCTTGCCGCCCGGAAACGCGGCTTGTCCCGGATGCGCGCGCATGTGCGAAGGGCGGTGGATGAGGAGGACGCCGGGGCCGTCCGGGTGATCGGGACGGTCCGTCACCGCGATCAGCACGGCGGCGGGGCGCAAGGGCGTGCCGGGGAGCGGGCGCCAGTCCTCATAGGCAGGCGGCACCGGGTCGGCGTGGCCGATGTCGAACAGATCGGCGAGGCGTTCGCGCAGGCTCATTGCGGGAGCAGGGCGAAGCGGGCCCCCCGGCTATAGGCGGCGAGGGCTTCCGGATCGGAGCCGGCGAGCGCGTGGTCGATCAGCTGGCCATAGGTGCTGCGATTGAGCCGCGCCTCGGTGCCGCGGCGCACGGCGAGGTAGTAAGCGGGTGTTTCGGCAGTGCCGCGCGCGATGAGCGGGTGATCGGGGCCGGCGAGGATCACGTCGTCGGTGTTGAGGCGGAATGCGATGACGGGGGCGCCGGTCTCGTCGGTGCGCACTTCCATGTCGGTGGCGATGAAGGCGGCGTCTTCCACTGCGATGGAGAGGCGCTCGTGCGGGGTCATCAACCAGTGCTGTCCGGTTTCATCGCGGGTCAGCAGACCGGAGAAGGCGCGGACCATCGCGGGGCGATTGATCCGCCCGCCTTCGTGGAACCATGCGCCATCAGCCGCAATGCGCATATGGCTGTCGCCCTCGCGCGGCGGTGTCCAGCTTTCCACCGGCGGCAGGCGGCGCGCGGCGACAGCCTCGGCCAGTTCGGCGAGGGAGAGCTTGGCGAGGTCTGCAGGCGGTTCATAAGGCATCGTCCGCCGATGCCAGATCAGATCAGCCGCGCCAAGGGCCGAGCATGCCTTCGCCCGGAAGGACGGCAGGATTGGCGGTGCGGCAAAGCAGGCGCGCCGGGTCCCAAGGGCCGGGAAGCTTCCATCCGCCGGTATGCGCAGCAGAGAAGCCGAAGAAGCGGCCATAATAATCCGCATCGCCGATCATCACTTGCGGCAGCGGTGCGCGCGGATCGATGGCGGTGAGGCTGGCCGTGACGAGCGCCTTGCCATAGCCCTTGCCCTGCAGGCCGGGGAGGACAGCGACCGGGCCGACCATGATCATCGGGTTGGCGCGGCCATTTCCATCATTCAGCGCCACCGGCCAGCACTGGATCGTGCCGGCGATATGCTCGTTTTCATCGAGCGCGGCGAACGACAGGCCGGGCAGCCACTCGGTGCCTTCACGCACCTTGTAGGCCGTGCGCGCGAAACGGTCCGGCCCGAAGGCGGCATCAAGCACATCCTCGATCAGTGCGGCATCGATATCGGCAAGCGGGATCAACGTGGCCAAGGCGGGCGGGCTTTCTGGTGGGCAGGGGAAGCGCGCCGATAGCGGGCTGGGGGCCGAGGGGCAAGGGTGCGGGCAAGTGGATGTCAGATGATCACTTCGACCGGGGCGGGAGCGGGCATCGTGTGAAGATCCCAGAACCGCTCGGCAATGCGTTCTGCCGATAGCGCCGTGCCGGGGAGGATCTGGCCAGTGACGGTGACCGTGGCGACGCGGATGGGCGTGTCCTCCAGTTCCTTGTGCAGCGATTGCGCCAGATTGCGGATGCCCGCCTTGCCGATGGCAAGCGAGGAAGCGGCGGGCCAGCCAGTGGGATCGAGCGCAAGGCCGCCGCCGGTGAGCAGTATCGTGCCCGCGCCGCGCACCTGCATCAGCGGCAGCACGGCGCGCACAGCCGCCAGTGCGCCACCGACATTGACGCGGAAATCGGCCATCAGCGCATCGAGCGCGAGCTGCGAGGGGAGCGCGGGCGTGGCGCTATAGGCATTGTAGACCAGCACTTCGATGGGGCCGACCCCAGCATCCACCGCGCCCACCGCCGCTCCCAGCGCATCGAAATCGTCGGCATCGACTGCGCGCAGATCGAGCGTGCGGCCTTGCTCTGCGAATTCGGCGGCGAGCGCGGCGGACTTTTCCGGGCCGCGTGCAAAGCCGGCAATCGCATAGCCGGAGGCGGCGAAGCGCCGGGCGAGTGCGGCGGAAAGGCCCGGCCCCATGCCGATAATCAGCGCGACGGGTGGTCTGTGGGGCATGGGGCTTCTCCCTAAGCTAACGCGCGAGCAGGCGCAGGCGCGAGTCGAACTCGCCGCGATCAACATAGCAGCCATGGAGGTGACGGCAGCCCGAGGCCGGATCGAACGCCTCGCGCCCGTGTAGCACGCGGCGGTTGTCGAACACGATCATTTCTCCGGCCTTGAGCTTGAATGCAAGCCGGTAGGCCGGATCACGCGTCATCGCCATGAAAGCGCGATAAGCGCGGTAGTAGGCAGGCATGACCTCTGCCGGCATGTCGAACGTGGCGGCAATGTGGGCGTTCCAGCGGATTTCGCTGACGGCTCCGGCGCGCCCCCCGTGGTGCGCAAGCGTGATCACGGGCGCGTGGGTGCGAAGATCCGCCTCGCCATCGTGAAAGCGGAACGGGATGGCCACTTCGCTCAGCAGGCGGAAGACCTCAGGATCGCTCGCGCGCAGATCTTCGGCCAGCGCGAAGCCATCGGCAAACAGCGACCCGCCGCCTTTTGCTTCGTTGGCGAGGCAGTGAAGGAACTGATAGCCGGGCGGCACTTCCTGATTGGGCAGGTCGCTGTGTAGCGGCAGGGTGACGGCGGTATAGGCAAGGTTGTTGGGATCGAGCTTGTTGATCACCTCGAAAGTCTCACCGAAGTTGGTCTTGCGCAGGAAGCCGATGCGCCGCGCGACCGCGACTCCTGCCTCGGTGCTGTTGGCCAGCCCGTCGACGAGCGAGATGCCCGTGGCGGCGGTTTCCTCCAGCCATGCCCGCAGCGCGCCGTCATCGGCCAGAAGTTGCGCGGCGGCAAACCGGGGCACGCCGCCGGTCGTCAGGTCTGCGCGCCAGAGGCGGGGCGGGATCGCGGCGGGATCGGCCGCCGGGCAGCCGGGGCGATGCGCGGCCA
>JBIPOH010000308.1:0-4190 GCA_044379435.1 Novosphingobium sp. | reverse complement strand
TTGGTGGAGATTGAACGCAGACTGGATCGCGTTCCACATGCCTTGCGCGTCCATCGACTGGTTCACGCTCATCTTCGCGGTCTTGAGCCCGATGGCCGGGCGCGAGGCGATCTTTTCGGCCATGGCCAGCGTGAAGCTTTCCAGCTGCTCGCGCGGGACCACTTCGTTGACCATACCCAGCGCCTTGGCTTCCGCCGCGCCGATGGGCTCGCCCGTAAACAGCATCTGCTTGGCCTTGCGGTGGCCCAGTTCGAAGGCATGGACGAAGAATTCGTGCCCGTTCATGCCGAACGCGACCACCGGATCGGAAAACTCGGTATCGTCTGCCGCGATGATCAGATCGAACGGCCAGATCAGCATCAGCCCCCCGGCAATCGCCTTGCCCTGCACCTGAACAATGATCGGCTTGGGCAAGTTGCGCCAGCGCCAGCAAAAGCCGAGGTAGACTTCCTGTTCGCGCGACATGTGCCCCTGCGGCCCCGGATGGCGATAGCCGCCAAAGCCCAGCACTGGCGGCTTCAGATCGCCAATCCGCGCGCTGTCACCCAGATCGTGGCCGGAGGAGAAGTTCTTCCCGTCTGCCGCCACGATTACGACGTTCACCTCGTCGTCGTCCATCGCCATGTCGAGCGCATCGTTGATCTCGTAGAGCATCCGCAGCGACTGCGCGTTGTGCTTGTCCGGCCGGGCCAGCGTGACTCGCGCCACGCGCGGGGCAGGGTGGTCGTAGCGGATGTCCTCGAAGGTCGGCGCCCCGCTCCCTGCCGCGCTCACTGCGCTGCCTTCCAGTCGCGGCGCAGCTTCTTGGCAAGGCTCCATTTGTGGACTTCGGTCGGGCCGTCATAGATGCGGAAGGCCCTCACTTCGCGGAACATGGTCTCGACGATGGTCTTGTCGGTCACGCCGAGGCCGCCCATCACCTGCACGCACTTGTCGGCAATGCGCATCAGGGCTTCAGACACCGCAACCTTGGTCATCGAGCTTTCAACCGTGCCGAGCGAGCCGGTATCCAGCACACTCGCGCACCAGTCGATCATCAGCTCGCACTGCTTGATGTCGATCATGTTCTCCGCCAGCATGAAGCCCACGCCTTCATGGTCGATCAGCGTCTTGCCAAAGGCCATGCGGCGGTTGGCATAGTCGTTGGCGATTTCCTGCGCGCGCATGCAGCCACCCAGCCAGCGCATGCAGTGCGAAAGCCGCGCAGGCGAAAGGCGGATCTGGGCATACTTGAAGCCCTCACCGGCATTGCCCAGCATCTGGTCGGCTGGCACGCGCAGATTGTCGATGGTGATCTCGGCATGGCTGCCGGGCATCGAGCTGTCGATCGTGTTGGGCACACCGGTGATCTGGATCGCGGGGTCCGGCAGGTCCACGAGGAACATGCACGCGCCGCCCTTGCTGTCCGGATCCTCGGACTTGGCCATCACGATGCCGACTTTTGCGCCTTCGGCCCCGGTGATGAAGCACTTCTTGCCGTTTATCACCCAGTGGTTGCCGTCCTTGCGGCAGGTGGTGAGCATCATCGAAGGGTCAGCGCCAGCGCCATTGAGCTCGGCCGGTTCGGTCATCATGAAGGCCGATCGTGCGCGGCCTTCCACCAGCGGCTTCAGGAAGCGTTCCTTCAGTTCCGGGCTGCCGACATGGCCGATGAGGTACATGTTGCCCTCGTCCGGGGCTTGCGTGTTGCACGCCAGCATCCCCAGCGGCGTGAGGCCGGACCTGATGAGGATGACCGCCGTCTCGCGCTGGTTGAAGTGGCTGCCGTCGGGGCGGATATGCGGGGTGAGCACGCCTGCTTCGCGCGCCAGTTCGCGCATTTCCATCACGAGCTCATCCGTCGGCGCGCCGTGGTGGTCGCGCCGGGGATCCTGTTCATACGGGAAAATCTTCTCCCGCACGAATGCTTCCACCTTCGCCGCCATTTCCAGCGCTTCGCTGCTGATCGTCATGTGCTCTCACCTTCATAGAACCCCGCGCGTACCGCGCGCTGTCGCAGCACCGCGTTGCCGGGCACCGCCAAGGCTTGCAAGATAAAGGTTTGCCGCACCTGCGCGCGCTATCGAATATGAGAATATGCGGGATACGATGCGCTCCTCGCCCGGCACGCGGCAACCACGGCGCGCGCGGGAACGGAGTGTTTGCGCAGGGCCTGCAGGCATGTGATGATCGGCACCGCGAGGAGGATTGCCGCATGTCAACAACCCGCCAGATCACTGATGAGGCGACGCTCGAAGCCGTGATCGGCGAACCCATGGAGTTCGTCCGCGCCAAGATTACCGAAAGCCTGTCTGGGTCGATGCGCGAGTTCATCGCAGCCGCGCCGCTGGCTTTCATCGCCACGATCGATGCCCAAGGCCGTCCCGACATTTCCCCCAAGGGCGACCCGGCCGGCTTCGTCCGCATCGATCAACGGGGCGACCTGCTGATCCCCGAGCGCCCTGGCAATCGCCTGACGTTCGGTTTCCGCAATATCCTGCGAAACGGCCAGATCGGGCTGATCTTCCTGGCCCCGCACCAGCGCGAAACGCTGCGGATCAAGGGGCTGGCCACCATCCACAATGATCCCGAAACTCTGGAATCCATGCAAGTGGATGGCAAACCGGCACTGGTCTACACCCGTGTGCGCCCGACCGAATGCCATTTTCACTGCGGCAAGGCGCTTATCCGCTCGCATCTCTGGCAACCCGAGAAATGGACCGGCGACGCAAAGTCGATAGCCGCGCGCGGATATGCGAAGCAGAAGCTGCTCGGCACGGACGACGTTGCCCACACCGAACAGGTGCTGGATCAGGTGTACAAGGATGATCTCTACTAGATCCGCCACGATGGATGGGCGCGCGACCTAGGGTCAGGACCTATTAACCGCGCCTTCGAGGTTTGAGGCAAAATGGCTCAGTGCAAGGAAGGAAGACGCAGGGATATGTCGATATCTCAAGGCTTCCTGACGAAGCAATGGGCCATTTTGCCTCAAACCTCGAAGGGACGCTGGAATGGCTTCCATCTCGTGCAGATACTTGCTTGGAAAGGCAACCAGCCTTCCCTGCGCAAGCATCAGCCCGATATGTTCGCCATTCCAGCGCCTCGAAGGCGCGGTTAATAGGTCCTGACCCTAGGGAGGCTGGCTGCGAAAGTTACCCGATCATCCTGGAGGGATACCGGGCTCGATCAAAGGTGCGCTTGGCTTGTTGGGGTATGGTTGACGCACTTGCGCTCGAACCAAGGACCCGCTGATTAAGAGCGGTTTTGAGTGCGCATGTATTCGTATTAATCTGAGGATGTCCGGTTCCGACTGAGGCTGTGCAAGAACGCCCAAGGCGAAGGTGACAGATTCTGGTTGGTCGGAAATGCGCCCCAGTTGTCGGCACTCGGGGCGTCGAGCGGTGTTCGCAAAGCCTGCCAATCTGCCAGGCTGAGGGTAAGCGTGGAAGTGGGATTTCGCTTCGACGCGTATCCACAGCTTTCGTGCGCAAGTTGCTGCAAATGCTTCACCATGGTAGGCCACCGGTCCTAATTTGCTGATAGTCAGCGCTGCTGCGCTGTCCGGCAATGCCCGGTAATTCCGGCTTTCTGGCTTATAAAAATGCAGAGCTGGGCCGAACATAGTAAATCAGAAAGTCCGACCCGCAATGTCCCGCCTGATACACCTGATCTATAGCAGCGCCGCTGAAGTCGCGTTTGATGCCGAACGGCTGGTCGAGTTGTTGGGCATTTCGCGCCGCAACAATGCCGCGCGCGAAATCACCGGCATGCTGCTGCACATCGAGGGCAGTTTTCTGCAAGTTATCGAAGGGCAGGATAGCGATATCGATGCGCTGTTCGCAACTATTTCCGCCGATCCGCGACATGGCAACATCACGACGATCATCCGCGAATCGATTCCGCGCCGTGCGTTTGGCGACTGGAAAATGGGTTTCGCCGACATCACAGCGGCCGAACTCGATGAGCTCGACGGCGTGAATGATTTTCTGACAGGGGGCATCACCGCACAATCGCTGGTGCCGGGTCGCGCGCAGAAATTGCTGAACGCGTTCAAGGATGGACGGTGGCGCAGCAAGGCCTCGCGACCTGCGCCCGGGTCGGCACCGGCGGTCGCCGCCCCGCCGGCGCACGCCCCCTCGGCAGAGACCGGGGTCGCGTTTCAACCGATCGTTTCGGCGTCTCAGGGCACGATCGGGTCGCATGAAGCC
>JBIPOH010000228.1:0-5482 GCA_044379435.1 Novosphingobium sp. | reverse complement strand
CTTGCCGAACCAGCGCTGGCGCGCGCCAAGGAGAGCGGCTGCACGACTTACACGTCGGTGAAGGAAGCCGTGCAGGGCGCGGATGCCGTCGTCTCGATGCTGCCCAACGGTGCCATCGTGAAGGCAGTCTACACCGCCGATGTGATCGGCCATGCGCCCACTTCGGCGCTGCTGCTCGATTGCTCGACCATCGACGTCGCCACCGCCCGGGAAGTCGCCGGGCTGGCGGCTGCGGCAGGCTATGCCATGGTCGATGCGCCGGTTTCGGGTGGGATCGCGGCGGCCAATGGCGGCACGCTGACGTTCATGGTCGGCGGCAGCGCAGATGCTTTCGCGCGCGGCGAACCGATCCTTGCCGCGATGGGCAAGGCGGTGATCCATGCCGGTGACAGCGGCGCAGGCCAAGCAGCCAAGATCTGCAACAACATGCTGCTCGGTGCCTCGATGGTCGCGACCTGCGAGACCTTTGCCATGGCGGAAAAGCTCGGCCTCGACCTGCAAACCTTCTTCGATATCTCCAGCAAGGCCTCGGGCCAGTGCTGGTCGATGACGAGCTATTGCCCGGTCCCGGGCGTCGGCCCCACGACCCCGGCAGACAACGGCTATCAGGGCGGCTTTGCCACGGCGCTGATGCTCAAGGATCTGAAGCTGGCGATGGAAGCCGCGAAGACGGCGGGTGCCAATGTGCCGATGGGCGCGCGGGCGGAAGAGCTTTATGCGGCGTTTGCCGATGCCGGCAACGGCGGGCTCGATTTCTCAGCGATCATCAAGACCCTTTAAGGGGAGCCCGGCGCGCCGCCAGCCTTTGCAGCGGCTCCGTTGTAGCTTGAAAATGGTGCATGATGTGGTTGCGGGTCTGGGCAGGAGCGCTCAGACCCGCTCAGGACCCATATTGCCGGGAGATCAGGCCGGGTATTCCGCCGGACTTGATCCCGGCCACCACCGGCGTACAACAGTGGAAAACCAGAAGGAGAGGGCGCGCCGCCATGTCTGACAACGAAATCCTCGAAGTCCGCCGCAGCGGCGTGCGGGTTGATCTCACGCTCAACCGCCCGCACCAGTACAATGCGCTCAGCGAAGATCTGCTCGCCGCGCTCAAGGCCGAGCTCGAAAGCCTCGCTGCCGATCCCACGGTCAGCTGCGTCGTCCTTTCGGGGGCGGGCAAGGCATTCTGCGCCGGGCATGATCTCAGGCAGATGCACGGCCAGCGCCGCCTCGATTACTACCGCTCGCTGTTTGCCGCCTGCGCCGATGTGATGGAAGCCATCGTCGCCCTGCCGGTTCCGGTCATCGCCCGGGTTCACGGCATTGCCACGGCGGCTGGCTGCCAGCTTGTCGGCGCCTGCGATCTCGCGATCGCCAGCCAGGACGCGCGCTTTGCCGTCTCGGGCATCAATGTCGGCCTGTTCTGCTCCACCCCTGCCGTCGCGCTCACGCGCAATGTGCCGGCAAAGCCCGCGTTCGAGATGCTCGTCACCGGCGAATTCATCAGCGCGCAAACGGCGGAAAGCTGGGGCCTGATCAACCACGCCGTCCCCGCAGACCAGCTGGATGCCGAGATCGATACGCTTGCTGCCACGATTGCGGCCAAGAGCCCTGATGCCGTCCGCCGGGGCAAGGCGCTGTTCTATGCCCAGCGCGAAGTGCACCGCGCCGAAGCCTATACGCTCGCGGCCGAAGTGATGGCCCAGAACATGATGGACGACAACACGGCCGAAGGGATCTCGGCGTTTCTGGAAAAGCGCGCGCCCGTCTGGCGATAAGGCGTCGCGCCAGTCCCGCTAGCCTATTTCTTCATGCCCTCGGTGATGCGCTGGGTTTCCGCTCGCGTCGAATCCGGCCCAGTGTTGCGCTTGTAGATCCCGCCCTGGCCTGCCGCCCGGTTGAACAGGTCTGGCCCGCCTTCCGGCTGCACGAGGCCAAACAGCGTAAACAGCCCCGGATGCCGCCCCAGTCCGCCATAGAGATCAAGGCAGCGCTCGATCCAGCCGCGCAGCGGATCGTCCTCGGCCAGCACTGGCGTCTTGCACACCGAAGCGGTAAACAGAATGCCGCCCAGAATGCGGTAATCGGCATAGTTCGGCGCATCGCCGCCCAGCCACTGGCTCTGCCCCAGCGCGGCGCGTAGCGGCTCCAGAGCGGCGGAAATCTTCGGCAGGCGCTCCTCGCGCCCCGCCTGCACGTCCTCCAGCTTGCGGCCCAGCATCTTTTCGCGGCTGTGCGTCACGTATTCACGGTCCTGCGGCAGGGAAAGATCGCGGTAATCCGCGCAGAAGCAGAACATCCACGGCCCTACCGCCGCATTCCAGAACCAGTGATCGAGCGCCTTCAGCGTCGCGGCCACCGAAGGGTGCGGGATCAGGGCAGGGCGGTCGGGATACTTGGCGTCGAGGTATTCGATGATCCCCCAGCTATCGAGCACCCATTCGCCATCGTCGACGATTGCCGGGAGCCGCTCGGTCTTGCCGCCGGTGCGTTCGAGAATACCAGTGAACCCGCCGGGCACTACGTCGAGTTCGAAACCCTTGTGCTTCAAGGCATATTTGGTCGCCCACACAAACGGACTGATCGTCGCCCCTGTGCTCAGCGCAAGGTCATAGAACGTGATCGTGTTGTTCGCCGCCATGGGAAATCCTCTCGTTTCTCGTTGTCCGCAATCTGCCAGATACTGTTAGTAATACAAACTATTTTTGCCGCCCAAGGGTGCGGGACTGCTAGCGGTTTCTCGCAGAGACGCGGAGGAGGAAGAGGGGACGCAAAGAGGCGGTGCGTGCAGCGAAGCTGTCTCTTATCCTCGTGCCGGATATGGCCGAAGGGGGACAAAGGAAGTTGGAGCCTGCGGCTCTGATCTGCACCGCGATCTTCCTGCTGCTCTGCGTCTCTGCGAGAAACATCCTTCCGCCCACGAAAAAGCGCCGGCCTCATCGGGAGAGGCCGGCGCTTCTCCTGCCCGGGTTGCCCCGAACGGAGCTTACTTCCGCGTGCGCCAACCTTCCGCATAGTTGTCGCGCGCCGCCGCCACATAGGGCACGGGCGCCACAACCGCCTTGATCTCGGTCTGCACATGCGGCTCCACGGTGGGCTTGGAGGTGCCGCCATCGGGCTCACCCCACAGCAGCGTGACCTCGGTGCCCGGTGCAGCAAAGCCCGGCTCCATCATCGCCAGCGTCAGGAACTTGCCTTCGTTTGCGGTATAGCCGATCCAGGTCGAAAGGCCGACCTGCTTGCCACCGCTCAGCACCTGATCAAACGGGTGCATCGAGTACACCGAGCTCGGATACTCCATGAACTTGGCGCGCTCGCCCTGGCTCAGCGCGGAGGACTGGACGCGCATCACGTCCTCGTTGTCGAGCGCCAGCGTCACCTTGGTGCGGTGGTTCCCCGCTGCCGCCATCTTCTCCAGCGCGGCGCGGCCAATGAACTCGTGGTCGAACTTCACGAACGGCCCGTAACCCAGATCCCAGGGCGTCGTGTAATAACCCTCAACCGTCTCGGGCACCCAGCTGCCGCCGACCGAGCACTTCGCCTCATAGGAATTGGCCGTGAGCCATGCGCGATAGGGAGCCTGCGCTTCGCCGGTGTAGATCGCGGGGAAGGGCGAGGGGATCCAGCCCGATTCCAGCGTGTTGGAGGAATAGGCCCGGCCGCCGACGAGCGCCATGCCGAACTCCTTGCCCGCCTCGACCAGCGCGGCATGGACTGCGCCGTAGTCTTCCCAAGGGCCAAACAGCTCGAAGCCCGGCTGCCCGGCCATGCCGTGGCGCAGCGCGCGTACTTCCTTGCCCCCGATGGTCAGTCGGCACATGTGGAAGAACTTCAGTTCGGGCGGCGTCGCACCGATGGCCTTCTCGATGATCTTCATCGCGTTCGGGCCTTGCACCTGGAAGCGATAGGAATTGCGTTTGCCATCGCTGCGCATCGCCCAGCGCTCGTCGCGCTCCACGGTCACGTTCCAGTTACCGGTCGCCGCATGGTATTCCACCCACTCGATCGTCGGCGCGCGGCCGACGAGGTTGAAGTGGTTCTCGTCCAGATAGAACAGGATCACGTCGCCGATGACATAGCCATCGGGCGTGACGGGCACGAACTGCTTGGCGCGCTCGGGCTGGAAGTTCTTGAACGAATTGATTCCCAGATGCTCCAGCATCGCAAAGGCATCGGGGCCTTTCACCGCCAGATCGACCATGTGGTACGACTGGTTATAGAGCACTGCGGTATGCCCCCAGGCCCACTGCTCGGCGCGCCAGTTTGAATATTCTGCGGGAACGCCGGGATAGACGTTCGGCCCGACCTGCTGGTTTCGCAGGAAGTGGACGAGGTCAGGCTGGGCGCCGATCACGGCTTGAAGCGATTGGGTCATGGCTGGGCTCTCCCGGAATGCAATTACGGATTCGCCTTGCCTGAATTTCATCAGGATGAAAAGTTCAGTTATGTGAAATAGCTAAAAAAGTTGGGACTGGTTCTGACCTCTCATGCCAAAACTCCGTCACCCTGAACTTGGTTCAGGGTCCATCTCTCCTCGCAGCGCAGGTGCCTGCCAAACGGAGCCTGCCTTGCCGTTTGTGCTCGCAACGCAAACCACCGTGAATGCGGCACGATGGACCCTGAGCCGAAGGTGGTGGATCGGAGGTTTGCCCCCCAAACGCAAAAGGCCGGCCCAAACGGACCGGCCTCTTGGCTAACCTTGGTGGCTGAAATCAGCCCTCGACGTGCTCTGCCAGCACGGTGAGGCCCTTTTCGCTCACTTCGGCGAAACCGCCGACGATGCGGATATCTTCAGGCGCCGCGCCTGCGGTGCGATAGACGCGCAAGGCCCCATCCTGCACCGTCGACATGAACGGCGCATGGCCTTCCAGCACGCCGAAGTTGCCTTCGGAGCCGGGGACTTCGACCATGAAAACCTCTTCCGAACGGACGAGGCGGGCCGGGGTGACGAGTTCGAAGTGCAGGGACATGTGCAGTTCCTAACGCCCGCCCTCCGTCAAACGGAGAGCGGGCAATTCGAGATCAGGCTTCTTCAGCCAGCTTCTTGGCCTTGGCGATCACGTCGTCGATGCCGCCGACCATGTAGAACGCGCTTTCCGGCAGATGATCGTATTCGCCGTCGACAACCGCCTTGAACGAACGGACGGTGTCTTCGACCTGCACGAACTTGCCCGAGATGCCGGTGAACACTTCTGCCACGTGGAACGGCTGCGAAAGGAAGCGCTGGATCTTGCGCGCGCGTGCCACGATCAGCTTATCTTCTTCCGAAAGCTCGTCCATGCCGAGAATGGCGATGATGTCCTGCAGCGACTTGTACTTCTGCAGGGTTTCCTGAACGCGGCGGGCGGTCTCGTAGTGCTCCTGGCCGACGACGGCGGGCGAAAGCACGCGGCTGGTCGAATCGAGCGGATCCACCGCGGGATAGATGCCGAGTTCCGAAATCGCGCGGTTCAGCGTGGTCGTTGCGTCCAAGTGGGCGAACGAAGCAGCCGGGGCC
>JBIPOH010000226.1:0-5552 GCA_044379435.1 Novosphingobium sp. | reverse complement strand
GCCAATGAGTACATCGTCTACAACAAGACGACCGGCGCGCTGTTCTACGATACCAATGGCAGCACCGGCGGGCTTGCCGATGCCGTGCAGATCGCCACCCTCTCCAAGGACCTGCTGTTGACCTCGGAAGATTTTGTCCTGATATGACCTAGGTATCGGGCGCAAGGGGAATGACATTGGCAGCCAGCGCACGCATCTCGTCTCGCTACATCGCAGGGGCTCCGGCGTGAGGCTGCGGCTGAAGCCCGCACTTGCTCGCCGACCGCGCGAGGTGGTGAACAAGGTGGCACTGGCGGTCCGCCGCAAGGTCCGCCGACATGGGCGCCGCGCCAAGCCGCAGCGCAAGGGCCCGCCCAAGGCACTACCAGAAGCACTTATCGGCTTTGGCCGATTCGTTGCCAATCCGCGCCGCTTTGGCGGGTTTGTCAGCCGCCCCGCGCTGGCCGCCGCGATCACGGCCGAGATCGATCCGGCGGCAGGCCCGGTGCTGGAACTCGGGCCGGGCACCGGGGTTTTCACCCGCGCGCTTCTGGCGCGCGGCGTGGCCGAAGCCGATCTCGTACTGGTCGAACTCGATCCGCGGCTGGCCGCCGGCCTGCGTCAGACCTTTCCGCAAGCGCTGGTGCTGTGCCGCAAGGCGGGCAGCATCACGCCCGATCTGCTCGAAGGTCGCCGCACGGCAGCCGTGGTCAGCGGCCTGCCCCTGCTCAACCTTCCCGGCGAAGAGGTGGAGCGCATCATGGCAGCGGCCTTTGCCGTGTGCGCGCCCGATGCCGCGCTCTACCAGTTCACGTATGCCCCGCGCTGCCCGGTGCGCGATCATGTGATGGCGCGCCTTGGCCTTGCCGCCAGCCGCACCGCGCGCGTCTGGCGCAATGTGCCCCCGGCTTTCGTCTATCGCATCACGCGCGGCTGATCCGCCCGCTCCCCCTCCCCCGCGCCCTCTTCAATACGCAGCGATAATCGCGTAAGCGCGCGCTCATGTCCCCCAGCAACCCGCCCCGCACCTTTCACGTCAAGAGCTTCGGCTGCCAGATGAACGTCTATGACGGCGAGCGCATGGCCGAACTGCTCGCCGCCGAAGGCATGACCGCCGCGTCCGAGCACGAGACAGCCGACCTCGTTGTGCTCAACACCTGCCACATCCGCGAGAAGGCGACCGAGAAGGTCTATTCCGACATCGGCCGGATCGTGAAGGACGGGCGCGAGGCGGGCACGGTGCCGCTGATTGCGGTGGCTGGCTGCGTGGCACAGGCGGAAGGCGAGGAGATCATGGCGCGGGCACCGTCGGTGCGCGTCGTCGTTGGTCCGCAGGCCTATCACCGCCTGCCCGCGATGGTGGCCGAAGCCGCAGCAGGCGGTCGGGCGACCGAAACCGACATGCCCGCCGAGGCCAAGTTTGCCGCCCTGCCCAAGCGGCGCAAGGTGGGGGCATCCGCCTTCCTCACCGTGCAGGAAGGCTGCGACAAGTTCTGCACCTATTGCGTGGTGCCCTACACGCGCGGCGCCGAGCTTTCCCGGCCCTATGCCGATCTCGTCAGCGAAGCGCGCGCTCTCGCCGAAGGCGGCGCGCGCGAGATCACGCTGCTGGGTCAAAACGTGAATGCGTGGAGCGGCGAGGACGAGCGCGGCCGCCGCGTGGGCCTTGCCGGGCTTGCCGAGGAGCTTGGCAGGATCGAGAGCCTTGCCCGCATCCGCTATACCACCAGCCACCCGGCGGACATGGATGACGCGCTGATCGAGGCGCATGGGCTTAATCCCAAGCTCATGCCGTTCCTCCACCTGCCCGTCCAATCGGGCAGCGACCGCGTCCTCAAGGCGATGAACCGCAGCCACACCGCGGAAAGCTATCTGCGCATTCTGGAGCGCGTGCGCGCCGCGCGGCCCGATGTCGCGCTTTCGGGCGATTTCATCGTGGGCTTCCCCGGCGAAACCGAGGCCGAATTTGCAGATACGCTGCAGATCATCGCCGAGGCGCGCTATGCGCAGGCCTTCAGCTTCAAGTATTCCCCGCGCCCCGGAACCCCTGCCGCCACGATGGACGGTCAGATCGCGCCAGAGGTGATGGACGAGCGGCTACAACGCCTGCAAGCCGCACTCCAGCGCGATAGCCTCGCTTTCAACGCGGCGAGCGTGGGCAAGCGCTGCGAAGTGCTGGTCGAGCGCACGGGCCGCCATGCCGGGCAATGGCTGGGAAAATCGCCCTGGCTGCAATCGGTGCATTTCACCGGGGATGCGGCGCTGGGCGATCTGGTCGTGGTGGACCTGATCGCGGCTAGCCCCAATTCGCTGAGCGGCCAACTGGTCACGTCTGCGCCCGCCTGACCGACTTCCTGAGCCGCAGTTCGCGACAGAGCGGTGCATATCTGCCCGGCTCGTGCGATTTCCCCTCGCGCTGTCTTGCGCCTGTCGCATCGCTGCCTAATCTGGTGACACCAAGCCTGAAAGGAGCGCATGGCCCGCAAGTTCTCCCGCTCGCACGATGAAACCGCCCGCAGCGATTGGCCGGGCGCCATCCGCACCGATCCGCTTCGCAGCGATGCCACGCGCGGTGATCAGCAACGCCGCGCCCGGATCGAGATCGCGTTCGAGGAGCAGACCGTGCTTGGCGCGCTGTTTGGCCAGTTCGATCAAAATCTGGTGCAGATCGAGAACCGCATGGGCGTCTATATCTCGGCGCGCGGCAACAAGGCGGTGATCGAAGGGCCAGACGATGCCGTGGCCCGCGCCCGCGATGTGCTGAAGGGTATGCACCAGCGGCTGCTGGCCGGACACGAGGTTGATGCCGGTGCGGTCGAATCGCTCATCATGATGTCGAACGAGCCGACGCTGGAAGGGATCATCTCTGGCGCTCCCGATGGCGCGCCGCCAATCATGATCCGCACGCGCAAGAAAACCATCGTGCCGCGCTCCGCCACGCAGATCGAATACATGCGCGCGCTGGTGCGCGATGACGTGATCTTCGCGCTCGGCCCGGCGGGCACCGGCAAGACCTATCTCGCCGTGGCGCAGGCGGTGGCGCAGCTCATCAGCGGCAGCGTGCAGCGCCTGATCCTATCGCGCCCCGCCGTGGAAGCGGGAGAGCGGCTGGGCTTTCTGCCGGGCGACATGAAGGAGAAGGTCGATCCCTATCTCCGCCCGCTCTACGACGCGCTTTATGATTGCATGCCGCCCGAACAGGTGGAGCGGCGCCTGGCCTCGGGCGAGATCGAGATCGCGCCGATTGCCTTCATGCGTGGGCGCACGCTGGCCGACGCCTTCGTCATTCTGGACGAAGCACAGAACACCACGCCGATGCAGATGAAGATGTTTCTCACCCGCTTCGGCCAGAACAGCCGCATGGTGATCTGCGGCGATCCCAAGCAGACCGACCTGCCCGGAGGCAGCGCCGCCAGCGGGCTCAATGATGCGGTGAACCGGCTGGACGGCGTGGAAGGCATCGGCATGATCCGCTTCAACGTGGCCGACGTGGTGCGCCATCCGATCGTCGGACGGATCGTCGAGGCATACGAGGGCAAGGACGGGTGAGGGCCAGCTCTTGCGCCAGCATCCTTCGACAGGCTCAGGATGAGCGGGATTTTGATTTGACCAGAAAAAAGGTTCCGCTCGTGCTGAGCTTGTCGAAGCACCTCATGCGGCATTCGCTAAGCAGTAAGCAGAAGTGACCGCCCCAACCCTCGAACTCGATATCGATCCGGTCTGGCCTTCGTCCACCGATTGGGAAGCCCTCGCGGCGAACGCCGCCGAAGCGGCCGGGGCCGTCGCGCCCGAACTGGCGCACGAACACTTGCTCGTCAGTCTCGTCATGGCCGATGACGAGGAAGTCCACGCGCTGAACAAGCAGTGGCGCGCCAAGGACAAGCCGACCAATGTGCTGTCCTTTCCCATGCTCGCGCGCGAGGAAGTGCTCGCCGCCGCTGCCGCGCCCGGTGCGCCCGGAATGCTGGGCGATCTGATCCTTGCGCGCGGTGTCTGCGTGCGTGAGGCAGCGGAAAAGGGCATCCCAGTGGAAGCCCACGCCGCCCACCTCATTGTCCACGGCTTGCTCCATCTTGCGGGCTATGACCACGAGACCGGGGACGAGGACGCGGCCGAAATGGAGGCGCTGGAAACAAAGGCGCTTGCGCTGATGGGCCTCCCGAACCCATATGAGGTCGGCCCATAGGCCGCGTACCAGCGTCAAAGGAGTGATGGACTGTGCCTGAGGGCAATGGGTCCGGCGGCGAAAGCCGTTCGGGCGAAGGAGACAGTAGCGGCGCGCTGTGGCGCGCGCTCAAGGCATTTTTCCGCGGACCGGATCACGACCAATCCCTGCGTGCGCAGATCGAGGAAGCGATCGAGGAGCACGAGGGCGATGCCGGCGGATCAAACGGCGCGGACGGCGATCTGCTGCCGCTTGAGCGGCAGATGCTCAAGAACCTGCTCCATTTCAGCGAGAACGACGCTGACGACGTAGCCATTCCGCGCGGGGAGATCATCGCGATCCCCGCTTCGGCAACGTTCGATGAAGTCGTCGATGCTTTCGCCGAACATGGCCACAGCCGCCTGCCGGTCTATGCCGATTCGCTCGATGAAGTGATCGGGATGCTCCACGTGAAGGACCTGTTCCCGATCGTGGCGGGCATGGCGCTGAACGGCAAGGCCGCGCCCAAGGACTGGACTGGCCTGATGCGCCAGCCGCTGTTCGTGCCCCAGGCGCGCGGCGCGCTCGATGTGCTGGCCGACATGCGATCGAGCCGGACGCATTTGGCCATCGTGATCGACGAATATTCCGGCACCGACGGGATCATCACCATCGAGGATCTGGTCGAGGAAATTGTCGGCGAGATCGAGGACGAACACGACGACGCCCCGCAGGACCACTTGCGCCAGATCGACGAGCTGAGCTGGGACGCCGATGCACGGACCGAACTCGATGAAGTGGGCGAACGGATCGATCCCCGGCTTGCGCTGGTGGACGAGGACGTGGATACTCTGGGCGGGCTCGCGGTGGTGCTGGCGGGGGAAGTCCCGCCTGTGGGCCGCGTGCTGGAACACGAGAGCGGATGGCGGATCGAGGTGACGGCGGGGGATGAGCGCAGGCTCACCCGGCTGCGCCTCCATGCGCCCGCTGCCGCAACGCCTGAGGAAGACTGAGTTTAATGATCCGCCGCCTGCCCCCGCTGCGCTCACTCGAGGCGTTTATCCGTGTCGTGCGGGCAGGTTCGGCCAAGACGGCGGCAGCCGAGCTGGCGCTCAGCCCGTCGGCGCTCTCGCGCCGCTTGGGCGCGCTGGAAGAGTTCATCGGCAAGCCGGTGTTCGAACGCAAGCATCAGCTGCTGAAGCTGACTGAGGAAGGCCAGCAACTCTACGATGCCGTCGCCCCGCTGATCGATGAGATGGCGGACCGGATCGACCGCCTGATCGATACCGGGCAGGTGCTGCGTCTGCGGCTGGGTGTGCTGCCGCTGTTTGGCAGCCAGCGCCTGTTCCCGCGGCTGGGCGAGCTTCGCAAGCTCCACCCCCAACTGCACATCGATATCGACAGTTCCGCAGCGGCGGAGACCAAGCTG
>JBIPOH010000225.1:0-5576 GCA_044379435.1 Novosphingobium sp. | reverse complement strand
AGGCTCCATGGTCAGACGGCCTTGCCGCCATCACCAACTCAAATCATCGTCACCCAACACCGGCCAATAGCCCTCTCCCGCGCAGCGGGTTCGTGCTTGGGGCGCAGAGCGGACGTTACCCAGTGTCTGACACGGTAAAGCTGATGTCGACCTCTCGGTCGCGCTCGTCATTAAAAGTATCTTGGCCAAGGATGTCTCAAGACCATGAGGCCGCCTGCCATAACGCTTTACGCGTGGCGTTATCGCAGTGTTATCTCAAGACTGTCGACAGCCGAGGATCTCAATTAAGTCTTTGGAAAATGGTGGACGCACTAGGGCTCGAACCTAGTGGTCCAAACCTGACGTTTGGTTCCTATCGTGATCGGTCTGCGAATGACGTGAACTGGGACGAAGCCGCTATTCCCAACGGCTGTGGCTAATGACGGCTTCCGCGCCATTTCGGGTCGCCACCGAAACCGTTCAACTCACCCTTGAGCTGCCGACAACTCGGGTTTCGGCGTATCCTTCCGGCGAAGGCCGCTGTCGGCTTTGACTGTGGGGAAATGGCGGGTGTTGGCAACTATTGATGGAAGCGGCCTTCTCCCTATGTCCTCGGTGACCAATCTGTGGTGTCATTATCAGGGTGCTGGAAGGAGATAATTCCTGCCAGGTGAGCGGCAGCTCGTGGCTCATCTGTTGGGTGTTCCGGCAGATTTGCCAACGCCTCAAAATCAGCGATGCGCTCAGGCGAAGCAAGTTGTTCGGTCAGATGAACGGCGCGCGGTCTATCCATCGTGCCAAGCGCAAAACTGATGTTTCCTTCGCCGTACTCGAAAGTCAGGGGTGTGCCACAATCTCTGCAGAACCCACGACGTACCTTGTTGGAACTCTGGAAATAGCTGGGCTGGCCTCGGGTCCATGTCACTGTGTCGAAAGGCGCGCCGACGTAAGGCCCGAATAGCCCGCCAGTGGCCTTCTGACACATTCGACAATGGCAGATGGAAGCTTCTCCCAGGTCACCCTCAACCCGGAAGCGCACCGCTCCGCACTGGCATCCTCCGGTACTGATGCTCATGACTGAAACGTCTCATATTCGTCGAACGTCCGCAACTGGGCGTATCCTGCAAGCCACTTGCAGCCGTTAGCCCGACGGTTTGGAGATCAGGCGGCCAGCGTAGCCTGTCGTGGCATCCAGTTCCACGGCAGTAGCTCGTCCAGCCTGTGCGCCGGATGATCTGCGATGCGGGCCAGCACGTCGGCCAGCCAGGCCTGCGGGTCGATGTCGTTGAGCCTGGCCGTCTGGATCAGCGTGTAGAGGACGGCGGCGCGATCACCGCCGCGGTCGGAGCCACAGAACAGCCAGGCCTTGCGGCCAAGGGGCACGCAGCGCAGCGCCCGTTCGGCGGCGTTGTTGCTGAGGCAGACCCGGCCGTCAGCCAGGAAGCGGGTGAACGCCGGCCAGCGGCGCAGCATGTAGTTGATGGCTTTGGCCAGATCATGGTTGCGCGACAGCGTGGCGAGTTGGGCCTGCAGCCAGTCGTGCAGATCATCCATCAACTGCGCACTGTGTTCGCGGCGGGCGGCGAGGCGCTCGGCCGGGCTGCAGCCGTTGATGGCGCGCTCGATCTCGAACAGGGCGTCCAGTCTCTTCACGGCTTCCAGCGCGATCGGGAAGATCGTGGCAGCGCGTTCGCTGCGGCTCTTCTTGCGCGCCGCGCCCTCGACGTCAGCGAGTTCGAAGAACTTGCGACGGGCGTGCGCGAAGCAGCCGGCCTCCAGCACGGGGCTCGGTTGGCGGCCGGGCGCGTAAAGCTCGTTGTAGCCGCCATAGGCGTCGGCCTGCAGAATGCCCGACCACGTGGCGAGGTGGGCACGCGGATGCTCGCCGCGCCGGTCGCGCGAATAATGGAACAGCGCGGCCGGCGGATCAGCCCCGGCAAAGGGTCTGTCATCGCGGACGTACACCCATAATCGGGCGATATCGGTCTTGCCCTTGGCCATGACGGGCACGGTGGTGTCGTCGCCATGCAGGCGTGTCGCTGCCAGCACATGGGCTTCGATCAACTTGTAGATCGGCTTCAGCGCGAATGCGGCGGCGCCGACCTGATCGGCCAGCGTCGAGACGCTCAAGGGCACGCCTTCGCGGGCGAACCGCTCGGCCTGGCGGTTGAGGGGCTGGTGCTGCCCGTACTTCTCGAACAGCAGCATGGCCAGAAAGCTGGGGCCGGCCCAGCCCCGTGGCACGACGTGGAACGGTGCTGGCGGCTGCGTGATCCTCTCGCAATCCCGGCAGCTGAACTTCTCGCGGACGGTCTGGATGACCTTCCACTGACGCGGGATCACTTCCAGCGTGTCGGTGACGTCCTCACCCAGCTTGGAAAGGCGATCGCTGCCGCACGCCGGGCACGAACATGGCGACGGCACCACGACGCGCTCGCGCGGCAGGTGCTCGGGAAAGGGCTTCTTCACCGGCGCCTTGCGCTCGAAGCTGCGGACAGTGGCGGTCTTCTCGGCGGCAGCTTCGGCAACCAGGGCATCCTCACTGGCGTCGGCTTCCAGCTCCTCCAGTTGCAACTCCAGCTGTTCGAGCAGGCGGCGGGTACGTTCGGCGCTGGCGCCATATTGATCGCGCTTCAGCTTGGCGATCTGCAGCTTCAGATGGGCAATCAGTGCGTCACGGGCGCTCTCGCGAGCGAGGGCATTGGCAAGCCTGGCTTCGGCTGCGTCCGCCCGTGCAGCGGCCGCCGTGGCAAAGGCCATCAGTCCTTCATAATCGGTTGGCAAGGCGGGAATGGCGGTGACCACGAAGGCGAGTGAATCACCGTCCACCATGGTGATCAAGGCCAAAATGCAGTGCCGGAACGCCTATCCCGCGCTCTGCGGGCGCCAGCTATACTGCGGGTTGCGCCAGTCGATCCCCTCCAGAAGACAGGCCAGTTGCGAGGCGGTCAGCGCCACCATCCCGTCGGTCGCCGACGGCCAGATGAACCGGCCCTTCTCGAGCCGCTTGGCGTAAAGCGACATGCCAATGCCGTCGTGCCAGACGATCTTCACCAGCGATCCGGCGCGGCCGCGGAAGACGTACAGGTCGCCGGCGAACGGATCGCGGTGCAGCGCCTGTTGCACGATCAGCGCCAGGCCCTGCATGCCCTTCCTCATGTCGGTATGGCCCATCGCGATCCACACCCGCGCACCCGATGGGATCACCGCAGCGCCTTCAACGCCGCCGCCGCCAGCGCCGGCGATGCCGAGGGAAAGATGCTGATGCGCCGGCCCCGCGCCAGCTCGATCACCAATGCAGCGCCGATATCCGGCATCGTCGTGCTGTGATCATCGACAATCACCGCTTCGGCAAAGCCGGGACAGTCTTTGCTGCCGGTCACCGGCGCCAATGCACCCACGGAAAGCTTCTTGCGCCACGTGTATAGCAATCCCGTCGAAATCTCGTGCCGCCGCGCCACGTCGGTTGGGGAAGCTCCCGGCGCAAACGCCTCGCTCAGGATCTGCAGCCGCTGCTCATCGCTCCACCGCCGCCGCCGCTCCGGCCCCGAATACACCGTGATCTGGCCCACCAACCGCTCCTGTGTGCGCTCATACGAGCGCTCTTAGGAGCTGTTCTTCACACGGCCGACAAGGCGGCACCCGCCGGATGGATACGTTTCGGCAAGGTCGGTGTTCAGCTCTCCCATACCATTGCGCATCGCCTTTCGACAGGCAGCCCTGCTTTCCGCTCGTTCTCCAGAAGGCCCGCAAGTCGTGGCGGCACTTGCGTCCGTCCGAGCGTGCGAAATCCACAAGATTGGTAGAAGAGTTCATTCCACGAAACGGATCGGAAGGTGGTCAGAGTGATGTCCGCCAAGCCCTGCTTCGCAGACCAACGTTGAGCTGTTTCGATCAATTGGCGACCGACGCCCTGCTTTTGTGCTTCAGAGCGGACCGACAGCTCCCAGATTTGGAGCGATGCCCCGAAGCGCTCGCCGCTGAGAAAACCCAGGATCGTATCGCCGTCCTCTGCCACCCATGTCGTGCCTTGGGCAATGAGCTCAAGGTGACGCTGAACGGATTGCGGATCGCCATGGGCTAGGGTCAGGACCCATTGATCTGATTTGCGCGATCTGATTCAAGCTCCGCAAGGAGCCTGAATGGTGAGCGATCTTTTTTGGCTGACGGACGAGCAAATGGCTCGGCTTCAGCCGTTCTTTCCCAAGAGCCATGGTCGGCCGCGGGTCGATGATAGCCGCGTGCTGAGCGGCATTATCTTCATCAATCGCAACGGCTTGCGGTGGCGGGATGCGCCGCGAGAATATGGTCCGGCAAAGACGCTCTATAACCGCTGGAAGCGATGGAGCGACAAGGGCGTGTTCACCCGGATGATGGATGGCCTGGCGTCCAAGGGGGCTGACCGCAAGACGATCATGATCGATGCGACCTATCTCAAAGCGCACCGCACGGCATCGAGCCTGCGGGTAAAAAAGGGGGTTCTGGGCGGCTGATCGGGCGCACGAAAGGCGGCATGAACACCAAGCTGCACGCTGTGACGGATGCGAGGGGCCGCCCGATCAGCTTCTTCATGACGGCGGGGCAGGTCAGCGATTACACAGGAGCAGCAGCGTTACTGGACGGCCTGCCCAAAGCACAGTGGCTACTGGGCGACCGGGGTTATGACGCCGACTGGTTCCGCGATGCTCTTGCAGAGAAAGGGATTTCGCACTGCATCCCGGGCAGAAAATCTCGCACAAAGCCCGTCAAATACGACAAACGACGATACAAAAGCCGCAACAGGATCGAGATCATGTTCGGTCGCCTCAAAGACTGGAGGCGTGTTGCAACACGCTACGACAGGTGCCCGACCGTCTTCCTGTCAGCAGTCGCTCTCGCCGCAACCGTCCTGTTCTGGCTATGAGTCCTGACCCTAACAGCAACGTGACCCACAATGCCAATGGCACCGAATGGTATAACGCCGACAACTGGTCGTTTGGCTTTGCGCCCGGCGGCCAGTCGGTGTCCAAGAGCCAATGCGACACGACCTCGGGGAGCGGCCGGTTGTGCCTGCACACGATCAACAGTGCCGGCGGCTATCGCTTCAATGATATCATCAGCTTCGGCGCCGACTACGAAAAGGTGATCTACACCAACAGCGGCGGCGCCGTCCCCGAACCGGCCAGCTGGGCGATGCTGATCGCCGGCTTTGGCCTAGTTGGCGCCGTGGCCCGCCGCCGCCGGGTTGCCACCGCCGCCTGAACAGAGCGCACTGCAAACAACAAAGGCGCCGTCCGGCCATCCGGGCGGCGCTTTTCGCTTCCGGCCCTGTCACGGCCACTCTGCCCTCACTCTGCCCCGTCTTGGCCACAATGGCATGCGATTGAGCACTGGAATCAGGGAAAAGATCGTGGCCACTGCCTATCGTATGCCTGAACCTGTCGAACCCGAGCCGGCGCCCGCGCGCCCGCTGAAGGTCGCGCTGTTCTCAGGCAATTACAATTATGTCAGGGATGGCGCCAACCAGGCGCTCAATCGCCTAGTCGCCTTTCTGGAGCGGCAGGGCTGCACTGTGCGCGTCTATTCCCCCACCAGCGATACCCCCGCGTTCGAGCCGG
>JBIPOH010000224.1:0-5584 GCA_044379435.1 Novosphingobium sp. | reverse complement strand
AAGTTAATCCGATGTGGTTGTTTAATGTACAGGACAGCCACGAATGGATACTCGCGACATTGCCGCCAAGCTTGCCTTCTTCTCGATTGGGGAGGGGGATCGAGCGCATTTGCCAGGTGTAGGCAAAGCAGTCGCATCCGCGGGACCCAAGGGGCTCGATAAGCTCTACGAGCGCATTGCCGCTACCCCTGAAACCGCCAAGCACTTCTCTTCGCGAAATGCCATGGCTTCGGCGCGCGCCAAGCAGATTGAGCATTGGCAGGCGCTGTTCAGCGGCGGCGCGAATGCCGCTTACTTTGAGCGAGCTGAACGCGTCGGCAAGGTCCATGCCCGGATCGGGCTGGAGCCCCAGTGGTACATCGGCGCCTATGCCAGCGTACTGGGCCAGATCATCGAGTCCATGGCCGGCCCGCTGGCTCGCGGCAGAGCAAAACAGATCGCCACGCTCGTCAAGATGGCGCTGCTCGATATGGAAATTGCGGTCGAAACCTATTTCGCGGTTGAGGAAGAGCGTCGCAGCGCGGTGATCAACACGATGGGCGCAGCGCTCAAGCGCATGACCGATGGCGATTTCAGTACATCACTGGAAGACCTGCCGCTCGAGTACGCCGTGATCCACCGTGATTTCGAAACGATGCGCGCACAAGTGGGAGCTGCGCTCGGCGATGTGGCGCAAACCTCGCGCGCGGTCGATGTCGGCGCGCAGGAAATCCGCCAGGCCTCCGACGACCTTGCGCGGCGCACCGAACAGCAGGCCGCCAGCCTCGAGGAAGCCTCTGCCGCCATGACTTCGCTGGCCGCCAGCGTCGGCAGCACCGCAGGCGATGCCGCGCATCTCCATGATTCCGTTCAGGCCGCGCACGGCGATGCGCAGGCGGGCGGCAATGTTGTGGAAGAAGCCGTGCAGGCGATGACCGACATTCACGATTCTGCGCAGGAAATCGGCAAGATCATTGCCACGATCGACGGGATCGCGTTTCAGACCAACCTGCTGGCGCTCAACGCCGGGGTGGAAGCGGCGCGCGCCGGCGATGCCGGGCGCGGCTTTGCCGTCGTCGCCAACGAAGTGCGCGCGCTGGCGCAGCGCTCCGCCGAAGCCGCGCTCGATATCAAGACGCTGATCGGGCAGAGCTCGGTGCAGGTCGAACGCGGGGTCTCGCTGGTCGGTCAGACGGGCGATACATTCGCGCGGATCGTCGGCAAGGTGGGCGAAATCGCCGGTCTCGCCAGCAACATTGCCAGCGCCGCCAGCGCGCAGGCCACCAATATCGGCCAGGTGCGCGAAACTGTGCGCGAGCTTGATGTCATGACCCAGCAGAACGCCGCGATGGTCGAGGAGGCCACCGCTGCCTCGCGCAATCTGGCTGGCGAGGCAGACCGCATGGCCGCGCTCGTCGGCCGCTTCGCGCTGGCTCAGCCGACCATGGGCGGCGAGGCACCACTGCGCCGCGCCGCCTGAGGGTCAGATATCCACGACGATCTTGCCGAAGTGGGCATTGCTGGCCTGATGGCGGAAGGCGCCAGCAAGATCGGCCAGCGGGAAATGGCTGTCGATCACCGGGCGGATGCCATTGGCTTCGATGGCGGCAATCATGTCGAGTTGCATCGCCCGGCTGCCGACAGTCAGGCCCTGCACGCGCAGGTTCTTGAACATCAGCGCCGCGGTCTGCACCGGCCCGGCAAAGCCCGCGAGTACGCCGATCAGCGCGACATGGCCGCCCACGCGGGTCGCCACCATCGATTGGTCAAGCGTACCTGCGCCGCCGATCTCGACCACGCAGTCGACGCCCACACCGCCGGTCAGTTCCAGCGCCTTGACGCCCCAATCAGCCACGTTCTTGTAGTTGATCAGCTCGTCCGCGCCCAGCGCACGCATCCGCTCCAGCTTGGCGTCTGAAGAGCTCGTCGCGATCACCCGCGCGCCCGCCGCCTTGGCAAATTGCAGCGCGAAGACCGAAACCCCGCCGGTTCCTTGCACCAGCACGGTCGAGCCGGGCTTGACCGACCCATCCGCAAACAGCGCGCGCCATGCGGTCAGCCCCGCGCAGGTCAGCGTTGCCGCCTCGGCCGCCGAATAGCCCTTGGGCGCGTGGGTAAACCAGTTTGCCGGGGCCACGATTTCCTCGCGCGCATAGCCGTCAATGCCGTCGCCCGGCACCGTGGCGAACGCGGTCGCGGGCGGCGCACCGTCGTCCCAGTTGGTGAAGAAGGTCGAGACAACGAGATCGCCCACGGCGCACCCGCTTACCCCTTCGCCCACCGCCACGACTTCACCCGCGCCGTCCGACATCGGAATGCGCCCGGCAGCGGCGGGCATCATCCCCGTCACCACCGCGAAATCATGATAATTGAGCGAGGAGGCGCGCAGCCGCACCCGGATTTCCCCCGGCCCCGGATCGCCGCAAGCGGGCAAGTGATCAAGGTGCAGGCTGTCTAGCGTTGCAGGTGCACCGATACGGATCGCGGCAATCGTCATTCTGCTGCCTCCAGCATTTCGGCTTGCTGCGGCCCGCGCACCAGCACGCCCGGCACCGCGCCGGTCCACGTCCCGTTCTCGAAAGTCACTTCGCCCGATTTGATCGTGCAGACATAGCCGTCTGCCTTTTGCAGCAGCCGCTTGCCGCCCGCCGGCAGATCGAATGCCAGCCATGGCTTGCCCAGTTTCAGCGCGTCCATGTCGATCACGTTGATGTCGGCCAGCGCGCCCGGCGCAATCACGCCGCGGTCGTTCATGCCATAGAGCCGCGCGGTGTCATGGCACTGCCGCTTCACCGCCTGCTCCAGCGAAAGCCGCCCGCCGCGCTTGCGGTCACGCACCCAGTGCTGGAGCATGAAAGTGGGCGAGGCCGCATCGCAGATCGTGCCGCAATGCGCGCCGCCATCCGAAAGCGAATTCACGCAGTCGTCGCGACCCTGAAGTTCCTCAAGGAAATCAAGGTTTCCGTCGGCATAGTTGAGGATCGGCAGGTAGATGAACCCGGTGCCGCCATCGGCCAGCATCAGATCATAGGCATAGCTTTCGGGCGAGACACCCGCAGCGGCTGCCCGCGCCGCAATGCTCGCGTCGGCCTGCGGTTCATAATCGAAGTCGCCGTCCATTTCATACTGGCTCGCCCAGCCTTCGCCGATCACGCGGTAGAGATGGACGATATCCGTGTCGGGATAGACGTTGGCTTCGGACAGCAGGATGTTCTTGAACGCCGGATCGGCGAGGTGAGCGAGCTGGTCTTCCCACGGCATCGCCGCGATTGCCGCCCACGAAGGGCGAAACAGGAACGGATGCACCGTCCCGCGCCAGTTCATCACGATGCCGTTGCCGCGCAGCGCGATCTGGGCGACGATATTGGCACCGCTGGCGTTCTGGCGCGTCATTTCCGCGATCTGCTCGGTGAGCGGCAGTTCCTTGGCGATGGATTGCAGCGCGGCGAAAGTGACGGGCAGGCCCGTCTCGCGGCTCAGTGCGCCCATCCAGCCAAACTCGTCCCATTCGCGCTTCATGTCGCTGGCGATCTCGAACACGCCGTGGCCCACGCGGCCCATCGCGCGGCCGATGCGGATGAGTTCGTCCGCTGTCGCGGTCGTCCCCGGTACGACTTCGCCATCGATTGATTTGTGGATGATGGTGCGGCTGCTGGAAAAACCGAGCGCGCCCGCGCGCACGCCGTCCTCGACGATCTTCGCCATCGCCTCGATATCTTCGTCGGTCGGGATGGCGCCCGGCTTCTCCCGGTCACCCAGCACGTAGGCGCGCACCGCGCCGTGCGGCACATGCGTCGCCACGTCCACGCTGCGCGGCAGGCGCTCTAGCGCGTCGAGGTATTCAGGGAAGCTTTCCCAGTCCCACTTGAGGCCCTCGGCGAGCGCTGTGCCGGGGATGTCCTCCACGCCTTCCATCAGCCCGATCAGCCATTCGTGCCGGTCTGGCGCGGCAGGCGCAAAGCCTACGCCGCAGTTGCCCATCACCACGGTCGTCACGCCGTGCCACGAGCTTGGCGCCATTTCCTGATCCCAGGTTGCCTGCCCGTCATAGTGGGTGTGAATGTCGACCCAGCCCGGCGCGACGACTTTGCCGCTCGCGTCAATCTCGCGCTTTGCGTCGCCGGAAACCTTGCCAACGGCCGCAATCAGGCCGCCGCGCACCGCAACGTCGCCGGTAAAGCGCGGACGGCCGGTGCCATCGACGATGGTTCCGCCCCGGATGATGAGGTCGTAGGCTGGCATTGGCAGGCTCCTTTTCCCGACGCGGCGCCGACTCGTGGCGGATGGCGCTCGCGTTTAACCGGGCGATTAGGGCAGAGCTTTGCCGACGGGTCAACCGGATCGCGTTTCAGGCAGACCCGTCAAGGAAACTGCTGAGCCGGGCGGCGAACGGTTCGGGCCGGGCGAGCATGAACAGGTGGCCGCCGCCCTCGCTCATTTCCAGCCTGCTGCCGGGCACCACATGATGCAGGAAATGCGCATTGGTGGGCGGCACCAGCTGGTCGTCCTCATCGGCCATGATCAGCACGGGCATGCCCAGCAACGGCAGGAACCCCGCGCTGCTCCAGCCCGCGAATGCCGCCAGCTGGCAGCTCCAGCCGATCGGGGAGGGGGCTGTTGCGGCATTCAGCGAAACCGTGTCCACCCCGCCGCCATTATAGAACGTGGCAAGGTTGCGGCGCAGCGCCTTCTCTGCCGAATATTCCATGGGATCCAGCATCTTGCTGATCATGGAAGGGTTGCCCGGGATCATCGTGCCCCCCGCAGACGTTGCCGCGAGGACGAGCTTGCCGGTGCGCGCGCGGTGCTGAAAAGCAAACTGCTGCACTACCGCGCCGCCCCAGCTGATGCCGAGGAGATCGACTGTCTCGATCCGCAGCCGGTCCAGCAGTGCGGCCAGTGTCAGCGCCATGTGCGGGATCGTGTAAGGAAAGATCGGATCGGGCGATCCGCCGATACCGGGCATGTCGAAGCTCAGGATGCGGCGGCTCGGCAGGCGGCTGGCGATCGGCTCCAGCATTTCCATGTTCATGCCGATGCCGCCCAGAATGACGAGCGGGCGGTTGGCGGGCGATTGGGGCGCTGGCGCTGCACCTTTGGCGCGCTCTGCTGCCTGCACCTGCCATTGCCCCACGCGCAGCCGCCGTCCGGCGACCCCGATCATGGTAAAGCTCGCGGTCGTGGCCACGCGGTTTCCTTGCCTTTAAGGTAAAACAACGACTTGGCGCGGCCCCTAGCACCACCAGACTGCCAGCAAAAGAAAACCTTGGGAAATCTGCCGGAAAAAGGTCCGCTTCGGGTCTGACCTTAACGGTTTCTCAAAGCAGTTAAGCGCAATTGACCGGAATGAGCCAACCGTCCGGGGACAATGCTGCATCAAAGGCCGAGCCGCCGCGAGCGACGCGTGATTTCGCGCGCACGCAGCGCCGCCGCGAGCGTGTGCCGAGTGCTCCGGTAAGCCAAGCCGATATGGCGGGGGCTGCTTTCCTGTTCGGCACAGGTCCGGGGCGCGGCCTGATCGCCCGTGAATGGCCGCATATGGCGCTGCCGATGGTGCTTGGCGTCTTCGGCCTTGCCCTTGCCAATTTCACCGTGCGTCCGATCA
>JBIPOH010000223.1:0-5589 GCA_044379435.1 Novosphingobium sp. | reverse complement strand
GATGGCTGCCGCCGTCAGAAGGAACACGCGCCGACCGGCCATATCGCCGCGGTAGCACCGCTCATAGTAGCGCAGCACCGCCGGGATGATGCCTGCCGCGCCATTGGTCGGCGCTGTCACCACGCGACCGCCTGCTGCATTCTCCTCGTTGACCGCCATGGCCCAGAGGTTGATCCAGTCGAGCACCACCAGCGGATCGCTCAGCGCTGCCTGCTGGCGCGCCACCAGTTCCGCCGCGATGGCCTGCGCCCGGCGCTTGACCTTGAGGCCGCCCGGCAGCGTCCCGCCTTGCGAGGTGCCGCGATCAATGCAGGCCGCCATTGTATCGGCCAGCAGATCAAGCCCTGCTTCCACTTCGGCAAGCGGGCGCAAGGCCGTCTCGTTCGCCAGCATCAGTTCGGCAATCGTCAGGCCTGCCTCGCCCGCCATCGCGATCAGTTCATCGCCCGTGGTGAAAGGATAAGGCACCGGCGCGGCATCACCCGCAGGCGCATTGCGCCCCGCCTCGTCCTCGTCGAGCACAAAGCCGCCGCCCACTGAATAGTAGAACCGCCGCAGCAGCAGCGCATCATCCGCACCAAACGCGGTAAGCGCCATGGCATTGCTGTGAAATGGCTGGCGCTCGCGCTGGTGGAAACGGAGATCGTCCGCCGGGGCAAAGCGCACCGAATGCTTGCCGAGCAGATCAATCCGCCCGGTTTCATGCACCGCCGCGATCTTGCCCGGCGCGGCATCGATATCGACTTCGGCGGGGGTTTCGCCCATCAGCCCCAGTAGCACGGCGGTATCGGAGGCGTGCCCCTTGCCCGTCAGCGCCAGCGACCCATAGAGATCGACGTCAACGCGGACGGTAGGCGCCAGCAGCCCGCGCTCTTCCAGAACCAAGCCAAACCGCCGTGCGGCGACCATCGGTCCCACGGTGTGCGAGCTGGAAGGACCGACACCGATCTTGAACAGCTCGAAGGTGCTGACTGTCATACCGGATCGACGGCTGCGCGCTCGGGGATCATGGCGATCGTTGGCCGGTGCTTGTAATGGTCCAGCGCGCGCAGCAAATCTGTCCCGGAAAGCCCAATTGTCGCTGTGTTGCGCAGCGGGTGAACATAGACCATGTCCGCCCCGGCGAGGTCCTCATCGAGTACGACGCGCACTTCGTTCAAGATGTCACACCTGACGCCAAGCGGTGTAACAGAGCCGGGTGTGACGCCGAGGTGGGCCGTCATATCGTCGGCCTTTCCGAAGCTTAGTTTCTTCGCGCCGATAACACCTGCGAGCGCCTTCAGATCGACCCGCTTGGAATGCTCGACCGTCACCAGCCAAAACTGCCCGCCACTGTCCTTGAGGAACAGATTCTTAGTGTGCGCACCGGGCAGCGCGTCATGGATCGCCAGGCTTTCCTCTACGGTGAACACAGCCTCATGCTCGAGGACCCGCCACTCGATCCCGAGATAGGCCAGCTCGTCCTTCAGCACCGCATCACTCATTTGGCACCATGCATCGCAGCCAGAAACGCATTCCAAAGCCACGTCGCAAAGCTGCGCCAGACTTCCACGTGCCAGCGATCCTCGGCTTGCCGCCAAATCACGACTTCCACGGTCTCGAATACCGTCCGCGTTGCGCGGCCCACGCCCAGCTTTGCCAGATCGAGCGGGCAGCCGCTGGAGAGCACCGCCAGCGCGCCGGGGCCTTCCAGCACCAGCCCCAAGGCGCGGGAAGACACATCCGTCACGCTGACGGCCAATCCCTCACCACGCGGCAGCACGGTGCCTTCGGGCAGGATCGCATACCACTCGTCCGGCCCAAGACAGATAACGCCGTCCTTCTGGTCGCCAATCTTGCCCGGCAGCTCCAGGCCCGTCGCCTTCGCCAGCACCTTGGAATCACGCGCGCGCAGCGAATAGCGAGCCCGTGGGCCAGCATGCGAAAGCGTCACGCCGTGCGCCGCGACCGGCTCCGTGCCCAGCTTCAGCTCAGCCGCCGAAACCGCGATCTCTGCGATATCAACCCCAGTCTCAGCCATTGAGGCGGCTCCCTTCGGCATCATAGAACATCGGCGTCACCACCTTCGCGCTGATCGTGCGGCCCGGCATCGGGATGTGCAGCGTCTCGCCCATCCGGTCACGCCCGCCCGCCACCAGCGCCATGGCGATGGAGCGGCCCAGCGTGGCGCTGTGATACGACGATGTCACATGCCCGATCATCGTCATCGGCACCGGCTGGTTGGGGTCCGCCACGATCTGCGCGCCCTCTTCCAGCACCGCCTGCGGATCATCCGTCAGCAGGCCGACCAGCTGCTTGCGCCCCGCTGCAACGATATCGGGCCGCGCCAGCGAGCGCTTGCCGACAAAGTCCGGCTTCTTCTTGCCGACCGCCCAGCCCAGCCCCGCATCGTCCGGCGTCACTGTGCCGTCGGTATCCTGCCCGACGATGATGAAGCCCTTTTCCGCGCGCAGCACGTGCATCGTCTCGGTGCCATAGGCCGCCGCGCCGTGCTTTTGCCCTTCGGCCCAGATCGCTTCCCACACCTTGCGGCCATGCTCCGCCGGAACGTTGACTTCAAAGCCCAGCTCGCCGGTGAAGCTCACCCGGAACAACCGGGTTTCGACGCCGCAAATCTGCCCCTCGCGCACCGCCATATGCGGGAAGGCTTGCCCCGAAAGGTCAATGCCTTCCACCAGCGGCGCAATCACCTCGCGCGCCTTTGGCCCTTGCACCGCGATCACTGCCCACTGCTCGGTCGTGCTGGTCAGCCACACATCGAGGTCCGACCACTCGGTCTGGAGGTAATCCTCCATCATGTTCAGCACGCGTGCCGCACCGCCGGTCGTCGTCGTCAGATGGAAGCGGTCGGGCGCAAGCCGCGCCGAAACACCGTCGTCGATGATGAAGCCGTGCTCGCCCAGCAGCAGGCCATAGCGGCACCGCCCGGGCTCCAGCGACTTCCACGGGTTCGTGTACATGCGGTTGAGAAACTCTGCCGCATCCGGCCCCACGACTTCGATCTTGCCCAGCGTGGAGGCATCGAAAATGCCGACCGACGAACGCACCGTGCGGCACTCGCGCGCCACCGCTGCGTCCATGTCTTCGGACCCTTGCGGGAAATAGCGCGCACGCCGCCACTGCGCGACGTTCTCATAGACCGCGCCATGATCCGCCGCCCAGTCGTCGATCACAGACTTCCGCAGCGGCTGGAACAGGGCTTCCTTGTGGTGCCCCAGCATCGCGCCGAAGCTCTGCGGCGTGTAGGGCGGGCGGAACGTCGTCAGGCCGATCTCGGTGACGGGCCGGTGCAGCACGCCCGAGGCGATCTGAAGGCCGTTGAGGTTCGAGGTCTTGCCCTGATCGGTCGCCATGCCATTGGTGGTGTAGCGCTTGATATGCTCGATCGAGCGGAAGCCTTCCTGCACCGCTAAGCCAATATCGCGCGCTTTCACATCGTTCTGGAAATCGACGAAAGCCTTGCTTTCATGCAGTGGCTTCGGCGCGGGCAGCAGCCCGCCGGAAAGCCCCGAGCCGAAATCCCATGCGCCCGCGCAGGCGCCCACGCAGCGCAGGTTCTCGTGCGTCTTGTCGGGCACATAGGCACCCCAGCTCTCATCCCAGCGCAGCGTGCCCTTGGCGTGGCTCCACAAGTGGACCGTTGGCGTCCAGCCACCCGCCATCAGCACGGCGTCGCATTCAAGCTTTTCGCCCTTGCCGACGCCTGCCAGCGCAATGGTCACGCCCTTGACCGCAAGGCTGCCCGAAACGCTTGTTACTGCATAACCCTGATAGCAAGCGATCCGCGCCGCGCGCGCTCCTTCGATCAGTTCGGCAGCAACGTCGCGTCGCAGATCGACAATTGCTGCGATGTTCACACCTGCCGCCTGCAGCGCCAGCGCATCGCGCCACCCGCTGTCATGCACAGCCATGACCACGATCTTGCGGCCCACCGCCACGCCATAACGCAGTGCGAAAGTCTTCGCCGCGCTCGACAGCATCACGCCGGGAACGTCATTGCCTTCGAACACCAGCGGACGTTCGATCGCGCCCATCGCAAGGACGACTTCGCCCGCCCGGATACGCCACAGCTTCTCGCGCGCGCCCTCTGCGTCTTCCAGCGACAGGTGATCGCTGAGCCGCTCGGCCGCGACCACGAAGTTCTGGTGGAAATGGCCGATAGCAGTCGTGCGCGCCAGCACCGTCACGTTGTCCATCGCGGCAAGCTTGGCAGTTGCCTCTTCGAGCCAAGCCCACTGCGCCGGATCGGAAAGCGCGCCGCCGCCGATGTCTTCCTGCTCGTCGATCAGGATGACCCGGCCGCCGCTCGCCGCAGCTTCCAGCGCCGCCGCAATGCCCGCCGGTCCCGCGCCAACGACCAGCGTTTCGCAGTGCGCATACGTTGCGTCGTAATGATCGGGATCGCGCGTCGTCGGGCTGTCACCCAGCCCCGCCAAGCGCCGGATGATCGGCTCGTAGACCTTCTCCCACGCGGCGCGCGGCCACATGAAGGTCTTGTTGTAGAAACCCGCCGGGAAGAAGGCGGAGAGCATGTTGTTGACCGCAATCAGGTCGGTCTTGAGCGTAGGAAACCGGTTCTGGCTCGTCGCAACAAGCCCGTCATAGATCGGCACCGAAGGCGCACGCAGGTTGGGCGTCACGCGGCCCGGGCCGCGATCCACCGTGACCAGTGCATTGGGCTCTTCCACGCCTGCGCCCAGAATCCCGCGCGGGCGGTGATACTTGAACGAGCGGCCAAACAGCATCTGCCCCTGCGCCAGCAGCGCGGAGGCAAGGCTGTCGCCAGCATAGCCCCACTGCGCCTTGCCATCGAAGCTGAAGTTGCGCTTGGTGCGGCGATCAACGCGGCCGCCATCTGCCAGTCTGAAGCCGCTCACTTGCGGGCCTCCCCGGCCTTGTAGGTTGTTTCAAAGACGTCGGTCACCGTATCGCGCACCGCATTGAAGAAGCGCCCGCAGCCGTGCGAATGCCGCCACCGTTCATGGTGCCGCCCACGCGGATTGCTGCGGATGTAGAGGAACTCCTCCCACTGCTCGTCGGAGTAGGTGGAAGGATCGACAGGCCGCGCGATATGCGCCTCGCCGCCATAGACGAACTCCACCTCGGGGCGCGCCTCTTCGCAATAAGGACAATGAATCAAGAGCATGGCTTGTGCCTCAGTGCGCGACGGCGGCAGCTGCCGCCTCGTCGATCAGCCGGCCATTGCGGAACCGGTCAAGATTGTAGGGCGCGTTGATCTTGTGCGGCTCGTCGTGCGCCATGGTGTAAGCGAGCAAGTCGCCCGCACCCGGCGTCGCCTTGAAGCCGCCGGTGCCCCAGCCGCAATTGACGTAGAGCCCCTTGACCGGCGTCTTGCCGAGGATCGGCGAACGGTCCGGCGTCACATCGACGATACCGCCCCATGTCCGCAGCATCCGCATCCGCGTGAAGATCGGGAAGATCTCGCAAATCGCCGCCAGCGTGTGCTCGATGATGTGAAACGCACCGCGCTGCGAATAGCTGGTGTACTGGTCCGTGCCCGCGCCAATCACCAGTTCGCCCTTGTCGGACTGGCTCATGTAGGCATGCACGGTGTTCGACATGACCACG
>JBIPOH010000019.1:0-18502 GCA_044379435.1 Novosphingobium sp. | reverse complement strand
TTCGGCATCGGTGTTGATCACTTCCACCGTCTGGCCCGACATCGTGGTGACGACATCGCCGGGGCGCTGCGCATTGCCATCGGGCATGTTTTCAACAAGGCCGCACACGCCGATCACATCCGCCTGTGCCTTGCGCCTTGCCAGCGCGAGCATTGTGCCCGCCACCGCGCCTGCGCCGCCCATGTCCCACTTCATGTCTTCCATGCCGCCAGCGGGCTTGATCGAAATGCCGCCGGTATCGAAGGTCACGCCCTTGCCCACGAACGCCGTGGGGCGCGCGCCTGCCTTGCCCTTCCAGCGCATTGCGATGATCTTGGGCTCGCGCACCGAACCTTGCGCCACGCCCAGCAGCGCGCCCATGCCAAGCGCGGCCATCTCCTCTTGCCCCAGCACCACGATCTCGATGCCCGTGCCTTCGAGCCGCGCCTTGCAGCGCTCCACGAAGCTGGCCGGATAGATCACGTTGGCAGGCTCGGTGACGAGTTCGCGTGTGAACTCAACACCTTCGGCAATCGCAGCTTCGGTTTCCCACAGCGCCTCGGTGCCTTCGGGCGCGCCCAGCGCCACGATCTTCGCCAGCGAAGGCTTCTGCTCGTCGCTGAGCTTCGTGCGATACACGTCATGCCGCCACGCGCGCAGCCGCGCCGCCAGAAGCACGGCGGCCGCTTCTTCCGCCGTCAGCGCGCTTGCCGCAAAGTCGATGGCCAGCGCAGTCTCGCCCGAGGTCAGGTACCGGGCGGTCAGCGCGCCGCCCGCCCGCTCCAGCGTGGCCAGGCGCCCGGCTGCACCCGCCTCGCCGATCCCGGCAAAAGCGAGGCGGGAAACGCTGCTGCCTGCAGGCACCATCGCCTCGAACAGTTGCCCGGCCTTGCCAGTGAAGCGCGCGGCAGCGGCTGCCTCGCGGATCAGCAGGTCGGCATCGGCGGGCAGGCCATCCTGCGCCACGAAGCTGGCTACAAGGCGGGGACGGGCTGCATCGGCTGCGGCGAATTCGATGATCATGGCGGGCTCCTGCCGGAAAATACGCACAAGCCGCAGGTGGGCGCGGCTTGCAGCGAAATGTGGGTTTGCAGTTAAGCGGCACCGGTGCGATAGGCAAGGCCATGCGAGCCCCCGCGCGGCCCCTGCCGCAAGCCTTGTCCCGATGCTTGCGGCGCGCACGCGTTGCTGCCTTCCGCCCGGTCTGCGGCGTGTTGGGGGCTGTTGCACTGGGCGCAGTGCAGGCGGCAGCGCAGCCGGTTGCTGCTCCGCCCCCTCTCTCGCCCCAAGAGGCAGGCGCCGCACCGGAGATCCGCTTTCAGGCAGACCGCGTTTCCTCTGCCAGCGATGCAGAAGCCGTCACGGCCACCGGAAATGTCGTGCTGCGCCGCGAAGACCAGACCGTGCGCGCCGATGTCGTCACGTGGAACCGCAAGACCGGCACGATCGAGGCCAGCGGCAATATCCGCTTCGTCGATGATACCGGCAACATACTCTATACCGACAAAGTAGAGCTGACCGACACGCTGAAGGCCGGTGCGATCGAGGACATGCTCCTCGTGCTGCGCCAGGGCGGCCGCCTTGCCGCGCGCAGCGGGACGCGTGCGGCCAATGGCGACATGCTGCTGCACGATGCCGCCTTCTCCGGTTGTGCGGTCGAAGACGATGAGGGCTGCCCCCGCAAGCCAAGCTGGGAAGTCACCGCCGTTGCCGTGACTTATGACGCCAAGGATCAGCGCGTACGCTACAAGGGCGCGCTGCTGCGGGTGTTCGGCCTGCCGATCCTGCCACTGCCCGGCCTTGCCCACACGTCTGATTTTCGTGCGGAAAGCGGCCTGCTGATTCCCGATTTCCGCTTCAGCGCGGCCAATGGCGCGCAGATCAGCGATACCTATTACTGGCGCCTTGCGGCCAACAAGGATCTGGCGCTCACCGGCTCGATCTTCACGGGCGCGCTGCCGATGCTCTCGGCCCGCTACCGCCAGCTGACCGACAAGGGCGCCTTCCAGACCACCGCCTACCTCACGCGCAGCGCACGCATCAACATCGGTAGTGGCATCATCACCGATGGCAATGCGCAGGAGCAAGTGTTCCGCGGCTATGTCGAGGCGAATGGCCGCTTCCAGTTTGGCGAGAACTGGAGCCTGACCGGCTATGGCCGCTATGCCAGCGACCGCACGTTCCTGCGCCGCTATGACATCAGCCGCGACGACCGTCTGCGCTCGACCATCAATCTCGAGCGGACCGGTGCAGACAGCTATTTCAGCCTTGCGGGATGGGCGGTTCAGACGCTGCGCAATGGCGATCAACAGGGGTTGGTGCCTATCGCCATCCCCGCGATCGAATATCGCCGCCGCCTCGTGCCTCCGGTCATCGGCGGCAAGCTTGAGGTGCAGGTAAACAGCCTCGCCCTCACCCGCAGCACGGGCCAGGATACGCAGCGCGCCTTTGCCAAGGCGCAGTGGGATCTGCGCACGATCACGCGCATGGGGCAGGAAATCACCTTCACCGCCCTGGCGCGCGGCGATATCTATCATTCGCGCCAGAACGCGCTCACCAGCACCGCGCTCTACCGGGGCCTGCCCGGCTGGCACGGGCGCGGCATCGTCACGGGTGCGGTCGATATCAAATGGCCGTTCATCGGATCGGCGCTGGGCGGCACGCACGTGTTCACGCCCCGCGTCCAGTTTATCGCGATCCCCACCGTGCGCAATCTTGCCATTCCCAACGAGGATTCGCGCTCGGTCGAGCTTGAGGATTCCAATCTTTTCGCGCTCAATCGCTTCCCCGGCTACGACCGCATCGAGGACGGCGTGCGCGTGACCTACGGGGCGGACTGGCAGCTTACCCGGCCCGGCTGGCGCGTGATGACCAACATCGGCCAGAGCTACCGCCTCTCAACCCAGAAAACCCTGCTGCCCGATGGCACCGGCCTGTCGTCGCGCGTGTCTGACATCGTTGGCCGCACCGAACTCAGGTTCCGCGATGTGGTCCAGTTCACGCACCGCTTCCGGCTCGACAAGGACAGCCTGAAGCTGCGGCGCAACGAATTCGATGCCACAGTGGGCAACCACCGCACCTATGCCGAAATCGGCTATCTCAGGCTCAACCGCGATATCCCCGCCACTTTCGAAGACTTGCGTGACCGCGAGGAAGTGCGCTTTTCCGGCCGCGTGGCCTTTGCGCGGCGCTGGTCGGTATTCGGCTCGGCCGTGGCCAACCTCACCAGCAAGGTGGATGATCCGACCAAGACGAAGAACGGCCTGCAGATGCTGCGCCACCGGATCGGCTTTGCCTATGACGATGATTGCCTCGATCTCGCGCTCACCTGGCGGCGGGACTACATCACCAATGGCGACGCCACGCGCGGCAACACGATCCAGTTCAACATCGCCTTCAAGGGGCTGGGCGTAAGATAGCACGGCAAGGCGCGGGCCTGCCCCGTGCAAGGGGACGGCACCGATTGTCCTCCGTTTTGCTTTCATGATCGTTGCAATCGGGCTATCGCCGCGCCACTCAGCGTGGGTTCAGCCCAGCCGTGCGAGTGCATTGCGGCGAGGGGACCGTGCGGCAGGCCAGCCGGACGGGGCCGAAAGACAGGAATATCGAACTGCCATGAAGACCGGGTTTCGCATGCTTTCCGCTTCGGCACGCGCCGCGCTTGTCCTTGGCGCCCTCGCGGTTGCCGCCGCTCCCATCGCCGGCACCGCCGCTTATGCTCAAGCCCCGGCTGATCTGGAGGCTGGCCCCGCAGGCGGCGATCTCAATCTGCCCGCCAACCCCACGATCTTCGGCAAAGTCGATCCGCACTTGCGCCGCGCCACGGCCATCGTGAACGGCGAAATCATCACTGGCACCGATGTCGATCAGCGCCTCGCGCTCATCATCAGCGCCAATGGCGGCAAAGTCGCACCCGAGGAAATGGAGCGCCTGCGCCTGCAGGTGCTGCGCAACCTGATCGACGAAACGCTGCAGATTCAGGAAGCCAAGGCCGCCACCGCCGACGTCGACGAGGAGGAGGTCATGCAGACCTTCAACCGCGTGGCCCAGCAGAACTTCGGCCAGAACCCCGCCGCGCTCGAAAAATACCTTTCCGGGATCGGCTCATCCGCCGGGTCGCTCAAGCGCCAGATCAAGGGCGAGCTGGCCTGGCAGCGCCTGCTGCGCCGCAACGTACAGCCGTTCATCAACGTGTCGGACGGCGAAGTGCGCGAAATGATGGACCGGCTCAAGGCAGCCAAGGGCACCGAGGAATACCGCATCGGCGAAATCTATCTGGCGGCCTCGCAGGAGACCAAGCCGCAAGTCCTCGCCAACGCCGAAAAGATCCTCGAACAGCTCAAGAGCGGCGGCAGCTTCGTCGCCTATGCCCGCCAGTATTCGCAGTCGTCCAGCGCGTCGGTCGGCGGTGATCTCGGCTGGATCCGCCTCGCCCAGCTTCCGCCCGAACTGGCCACCCCGGCGGCGCAGATGGCCCCCGGCCAGCTGGTCGGCCCGATCGAACTGGCGGCGGGCTTTTCGCTGCTTTATCTGATCGACAAGCGGCAGGTGCTCACCGCCGATCCGCGCGACGCGATCCTCAGCCTCAAGCAGATTTCGATTAGCTTCCCCAAGGGCACGCCCGAAAAGGACGGCGCCGCCCGCGCCTCCACTTTCGCTGCAGCGGTGAAGGAGATCAAGGGTTGCGGCGCTGCCGAAGCGGCTGCCGCTCCGCTCGGCGCCGCGGTCGTCGCCAACGACCAGATCCGCGTCAAGGACCTGCCCACCGCGCTGCAGGATACAATGCTCAAGCTCTCGGTCGGCGAAACCACCCCGCCGTTCGGCTCGATCGAAGACGGCGTGCGCGTGCTCATGCTGTGCGGGCGCGATGATCCCAAGGTCGAAAGCGGGCCGAACTTCGAACAGCTCCAGTCCCAGATGGAAGACGACCGCGTCAACAAGCGCGCCCAGACCTACCTGCGCGACCTGCGCCGCGATGCGGTGATCGAATACAATTGAGGCCCGGGGCATGAACCCGCCCCATCCGTCAGCGCTGGCGCCATCACTACCGCTGGCGATCAGCCTCGGCGATCCCGCCGGTGTCGGCCCGGAACTGATCGCCGCTGCGTGGTCCGTGCGGGAGGCCGAATCGCTGCCCCCGTTCTTCGCGGTGGGCAACCGCGATCTGATCGAAGCCGCCGCACAGGCGCGCGGCCTCGCCATACCGGTCGTCGCCATCGCCGCGCCGGATGAGGCGGCAGCCGTGTTCCCCCACGCGCTGCCGGTGCTCGATGTCGGCACCGCGCCATATGCCCCCGGCCAGCCGGATGACGCCGGGGCCGCGCTCGCCCTGCGCGCGCTCGAAGTCGCCACCAGCCTTGTCCGGCAGGGTGCCGCCGCCGCGCTCGTCACTGGCCCCATCGCGAAAAGCCGCCTCGCGCGCATTGGCTTCAGCCAGCCGGGGCAGACCGAATTTGTGGCGGAAGCCTGCGGGATCACAGCCGCAAACGCGGTGATGATGCTGGCGGGGCCGCACCTTCGCGTCGTGCCCATCACCGTCCACGTCGCACTGCGCGATGTGCCGTTCCTCCTCACCACAGAACTGATCCGTAGCCGCTCGGCCATTGCCGCTGCCGCGCTGATCCGCGATTTCGGCATTCCCGCGCCGCGCCTTGCCGTGGCCGCGCTCAATCCCCATGCGGGCGAGGATGGCCGCATGGGCACCGAGGACGCGGCGATCATAGCCCCTGCCGTGGCCGCGCTGCAGGCCGCCGGGATCACCGCGCGCGGCCCCCTGCCCGCCGACACGATGTTCCATGCCGAAGCCCGCGCCACGTATGATGCGGCCATCTGCATGTACCATGATCAGGCGCTGATCCCGATCAAGGTGCTGGATTTCGATGAAGGCGTGAACGTCACGATTGGCCTGCCGATCGTGCGCACCTCGCCCGATCATGGCACCGCGTTCGGCATCGCTGGCACCGGCACCGCTCGCCCCGGCGCCACCATCGCCGCGATCCGCATGGCCGGGGAATGCGCCGCACGCCGAGCCGCTGCGGCATGAGCCTCCCCGACCTCCCCCCCTTGCGCGAAGTCGTGCAGCGCCACAGCCTCATTGCCACCAAGGCGCTGGGCCAGAACTTCTTGTTCGATGAACAGCTCCTCGCCCGCATCGCCATGGTTCCGGGCGATCTCAAGGGCGCGAACGTCCTCGAAGTCGGCCCCGGCCCCGGCGGCCTCACCCGCGCGCTGCTGCGCCGGGGGGCCAATGTCACCGCCATCGAAATGGACCGCCGCTGCCTGCCCGCGCTGGCCGAACTGGCCGAAGCCTTCCCCGGTCAGCTCACCGTGATCGAGGGCGATGCGATGAAGATCGCGCCTGAAACGCTGTTCGACACGCCCTGGCACGTCATCGCCAACTTGCCCTATAACGTCGGCACCGCGCTGTTCGTCGGCTGGCTGTCCGGCCCGGACTGGCCGCCCCAGTGGCGCAGCCTCACGCTCATGTTCCAGCAGGAAGTTGCCGAACGGATCATCGCCGCCCCCGGCTCCGATGCCTATGGCCGCCTCGCCGTGCTGGCGCAGTGGCGCAGCCGCCCCCGCATCGCCATGCGCGTCCACCGCAGCGCCTTCACCCCGCCGCCCAAAGTGATGTCGGCGATCATCCATGTCGAACCCGCCGCGATGCCCGAAGGCGTCTCCGCGCGGATGCTCGAACGCGTGACCGAAGCCGCCTTCGGCCAGCGCCGCAAGATGCTGCGCCAATCGCTCAAAGGCCTGCCCGGCGCGCTTGCTGCGCTGGAGGGGCTGGGCATAGACTCGCAGCGCCGCGCCGAAACGCTCAGCGTGGCAGAGTTTATCAGCATCGCACGGGTGCTGACGGGTTAGCTGCCCCTCGGGCAAACTACCCCCATTCCGGTCTGTAAGTATATTGCGCAGGGCACGGGGTTGAACCACAAACAGCCCCGCCGGTTCGCATCGGGAAACGCAGCAGATAGCCGCACAAGCAGGCACTGGTGCACGCGCCATGGTGGGCCGTTTGCGGCTGGCCGTGTGCGCGCCAGCGCCCGGCTGATCCGGCATCCGATACCCAGCCGGAAGGACTGCCATGCCCACGCGTATTGCCACCGATCTCAGAACGCTCAACGATGCCATTCCGCTCGGCACCGGTGTCAATTTCCTCATGCCGGTGGGTGTCACAGTCGTTTCCGTGAACGGCAATGCCGTGAGGGGCACGGGCGCACACCGCTTTTCCGTGGCTGGTTCTTTGCTGGCAGGCAATGCCGGTATCCGCGTCGACAGCGGCGTGAACACGCGTGTCACCGTGACCGATACGGGCGCCATCATGGGCGATCTGGCGGGGGTGCAGCTGTTTGATTCCACCCGCTCGGTGGTGGTCAATCACGGCACGATCAGCGGCCTTGAAGGCAGCGGCGTACTGATGGACCGGTTTACCGCAGCAGTTTCCGGCGATCCCGCAGCACGCTTCATCCTGCGCAATTTCGGCACGATCACGGGCGAAACCGGGGTCACCACCGGCACTGGCCTTGCCACCATCACCAACGAAGGCCTGATTGCCACGACGGATGATGCGGCTATCCGCACCAGCAATCTGGCCGATAACCTGCTCAATCTCGGCCGCATCCGGGGCGATATCGCGCTGGGCGGCGGGATTGATGTGCTGACCAACGAAGGCTCGATCTTCGGCGATATCGATCTGGGCGCAGACAATGACACCTTCCTCAACACCGGCATCATTCGCGGCACCGTGAACGGCGGCGAGGGCGATGACAGGATCGAACACGAAGAAGGCAAGATCACCGCCGTCGATCTCGGCAACGGCCGCAACACGCTTGTCGTTGGCGCGCGGATCACGGGAACGGTGAGGGGCGGGACCGGCGACGACAGCATTGAGATCAACGGCGCCCGCATCGGCAGCATCGATCTGGGCGGGGGCAGCAATGGGATCCTCAACGAGGGCGGCCGCATCGGCAGCATCACGCTGGGTGATGGCGATAACCGGATCACGAACCGCGGGCGCATTGATACCACTGTGCTCATGGGCAATGGTTTTGATGTTTTTGATAATTCTGGCGCCATCGGCCCCAACGCCCTCACTGTCAGCATGGGCAATGGTGCGAACTTTTTCACCCCTGGCGCAGTGATCGAAGCGGTCGTGAGCGGGAACGGCACGAACGACACGCTCGATTTCAGCAATACCGACGGCATCGTCGTGGCGCTCGACCGCAGCATCGCCAACACCGGGGTTGCCAAGGGTGACGCCTACAGCGGGTTCGAGCGGGTCGTCGGCTCGCGCACGGGGGCCAACACCCTGATTGGCGACGTGGGAAACAACACCCTGGAAGGCGGCGCAGCCGACGATGATCTCCAAGGCAAGGAAGGCGCGGACACTCTGATTGGCGGCGCTGGCACCGATATCATCTCCGGCGGCAATGGCGATGATGGCCTCGATGGCGGTGCCGGAGATGATACCATTTTCGGCGGAACCAACAACGATCGCATCTTCGGCGGCGATGGCGCGGACACGATCCGGGGCGAAAGCGAGGATGACATCATCTCTGGCGGTGCTGGTAACGACGATATCGTCGGCGGGAACAACAACGATACGCTGAACGGCGATGACGGCAACGACCGGCTGATCGGCGGGCAGGGCATCGATACCATCAGCGGCGGCATTGGCGATGATTTCATCGAAGCCGGAACGGAAAACGATATCATCTCGGGCGGCGACGGCATCGACGACATCCTTGGCGGCGATGGCAACGACCGGCTGAACGGCGATGCCGGAAACGATATTCTGACCGGCCAGAACGGCGATGATACGCTGAACGGCGGCACGGGGCTTGATCGCATTCTCGGCGGCGCGGGCGATGATCTGATCAACGGCGGTTCGGAAGCCGATACGATCTCGGCAGGGAGCGGGGTCGATACAGTCAACGGGGATGATGGCGACGATGGCCTGAACGGCGAGGCCGGGAACGACACGGTCAACGGCGGCGCCGGGAATGACAGCCTTTTCGGCGGAACCGGCGTCGACATTCTGAATGGCGGGGCTGGCAACGACCTGCTCATCGGCGGGACCGGTTTTGATGAAGGCGAGACTGAAGGCGATACGTTGAACGGCGGCGAAGGCGACGACAATCTCAGTGGCGCCGCCGGCACAGATACCTTGAACGGCGATGATGGCGCAGACAGCCTCAACGGCCAGGGCGGCAACGATACGCTGAGCGGCGGCGCAGGCAACGACTCGCTGATTGGCTTTGACGGCAATGACCAGCTGAACGGCGGCGCCGGCATAGACATCCTCCTGGGCGGCGACGGCGAGGATACACTGACCGGCGGCACCGAGGGCGACCGGTTCCGCTTTTTCACCACCGAGCTTAAGGACCGGATCACGGATTTCAGCCGCCTGCAGGCCGACAAGATCGACCTGGTCGGGATCGACGCCAACACCAGCGCCATCGGTAATCAGACGTTCGCCTTCATCGGCACGTCCGCATTCAGCGGCGTGGCAGGCCAACTGCGGTTCTCTACCAGCGGCGGGATCACCACGATCAGCGGTGATGTCAATGGCGACCGAACGGCCGATCTCGTGATCAGCCTGACCAACGGGGCATCACTGCTCTCGACCGACTTCATCCTTTGAACTTCCGCTCGCGGGTCTGTCCTACAGGCCCGGTTTCCGGCAAAGGGAGCGGATGCAGCGCCATTCGCTCCCTTTGCAGTTCCAAGCCCCGCGCCGGGTTTTCCGCGCATTCCGGAGGCCGGAGTTCTTCGCTCAGGCCCGCCCTGCGTTTTTCCTTCAGGACCGTGTCAACCTTGTCAACTTGCCCCCAAACTTGCCTCACGCGCCGCATCGGGGCATAGGCGCGCACGACTCCTCCAGCCTCCTTGCGCGAAAGGCCTCCGCATGAAAGTCCGCGTCCACGTCAGCCTCAAGAACGGGGTGCTCGATCCGCAGGGCCGCGCCATTCATCACGCGCTCGAAGGGCTTGGTTTTGCCGGGGTCAATGATGTGCGCGCCGGGCGCCTAATCGAAATGGATGTGGCCGACAGCACGAGCGACGAAGCGCTGGACGAGATGTGCCGCAAGCTCCTCGCCAATCAGGTGATCGAGAACTTCCGCATCGAGAAGGTGGCCTGAAGCCATGGCCTTTACCGCTGCCGTCATCACCTTCCCCGGCTCCAACTGTGATCGGGATATGGCCGTGGCGATCGAACAGATCACCGGCGGCACCGTTCACCGCGTGTGGCACGGCGATGCAGACCTGCCCTCCGGCCTCGATTTCATCGCGCTGCCGGGCGGCTTTTCCTATGGTGACTATTTGCGTTCGGGCGCGATGGCCGCGCGTTCGCCGGTCATGCAGTCGGTGATCGCAGCGGCGGGCCGGGGCGTGGCCGTGCTGGGCGTGTGCAACGGCTTTCAGGTCCTCACCGAAGCAGGCCTTCTTCCCGGCGCGCTGATGCGCAATGCGGGCATCCGCTTCGTCTGCCGCGATGTGCCGCTGGTGGTGGAAAACGCCCAGTCGCTGTTCACCGCGCGCTATGCTGCGGGCCAGCGCATCACGATCCCCGTCGCGCATCACGATGGCAACTATTTCGCTGACGCCGAAACGCTGGACCGCCTCGAAGGCGAGGGCCGCGTTGCCTTCCGCTACGATGAACCGGTCAACGGTTCGCAGCGCAATATCGCGGGCGTGCTGAATGCATCCGGCAATGTGCTGGGCATGATGCCTCACCCCGAACGCATGATCGAGGCGGCCCAAGGCGGCAGCGATGGCCGCGCGCTGTTCGAGAGCGTGCTCGCCGGGCTCGGCGTTACAGCGTGATCTGAGCGCTTTGGAAGATCATGCCTTCCGGCGGGCCCAACCGTCGGGAGCGAACAGCGCGCCTGCATCGTGCGCGGTCATCGGGCGGCCGAAGTAGTAGCCCTGGATCTTCTTGCAGCCGAGGCGGCGGATAACCGCGAGTTCCTCTTCGGTTTCAACACCTTCCGCCGTGGTCGACATCTCGAGGCTGTCGGCCATGGCCACCACCGCGCGCACGATGGCAAGGCTCTCCGGATTGTCGCGCGCTGCGCCCTGCACGAAACTGCGGTCCACCTTGATCGTCGAGAAGCGCAGCTTGCGGAGGTAGCCCAGCGAGGAATAGCCCGTGCCGAAATCATCCAGCGCCACGCCGCAGCCCAGCGACATGATCCGCTCCAGCGTCTGCTGCGCGGCAGTGCCGTCGCGCACAAAGATGCTCTCGGTCACTTCGATTTCGAGCCGGTGGGGCGGCAGGCCGCTGGCAGCCAGCGCGCTCACCACCACTTCGGCAAAGCCCGGATCCAGCAGCTGCTCGCCCGAGACATTGACCGCCACCTTGATCGGATTCGGCCAGTTCATGGCCTCGAAGCAGGCGGTGCGCAGCACCCATTCGCCAATCGGCACGATGAGGCGCGTGTCCTCGGCCAGCGGAATGAACTTGGCCGGGCTGACCGGGCCGTGATCGGCGGAATTCCAGCGCAGCAGCGCCTCGAAGCTCACCGGCTCCTCGGTGATCGCATCCACCACCGGCTGATAAGCCAGCTGGAATTCGCCGCGTTCCAGCGCATGGCGCAGCGAGAACTCGAGCTTGCGCCGCTCTTCGGCATGGGCATGCAGCGCCGGCTCGTAATCGAAATGCATCCCGCCGCCTTCATCCTTGGCGCGGTAGAGCGCGAGGTCGGCGTTGCGCATCAGCGTTTCCACCGTCGCCCCGTCACGCGGCCCGATGGCAGAGCCAACGCTGGCGCCGACATAAAGCGTGTGGTGATCGATCTCGTAGGGCTGCGACAGGGCGGTGATTACGGCATGCGCCACTTCGCGGATGCGCGTGCCGTCGCCTGCATCGCGCACCACGATGGCAAACTCGTCGCCGCCAAGACGCCCGCACAGTTCGTTCTCGCCCATCAGCGATTTCAGCCGGTTCGAGACTTTGGCCAGCAGCTGATCGCCCACCAGATGTCCGAGCGTATCGTTGACCGCCTTGAACCGGTCGAGGTCGATCATCATGAAGCCGCAGCGCATCCGCCAGCGGTCTGCCTCGCCCATCGCATCGCCCAGCGTCTCGGTCAGCATCAGGCGGTTGGGCAGCCCGGTCAGCGTATCATACCGCGCGAGGTAGGCGATCTTGTCGGCGCTTTCGCGCTGCTCGGTCACATCCGAACCCACGCCGCGAAAGCCAATGAAATTGCCGTTGTCATCGAACCGGGGCGAAGCGGAAAGCTCCCACCAGCGGTTCTGGCCGTGCAGGGTAACCAGCACCAGCAGGTTCGAGAAGCTCTCGCGCCGCTTCAGCCGTTCGGCCAGATCGTGCAGCGAGGAATGGAAATAGCCGCTTTCCCAGGCCGATCCCGCGATCAGCTGAATCAGCGGCTTGCCGTCGATATCCTCGGGATCCTCGCCCAGCGCGAAGGCAAAGCGCGGGGATGCTGCACGAACCCGCCGTGTCGCATCGGTTTGCCAAAGCCAGTCAGCCTCGCCTTCCTCGAATTCCCGCAGCAGCAACGAGACAACCTCGCTCTTCTCCGCAACGCCCGCTTCGGCCACCTTGCCCGCAAGGAACATGCGCGACGCTTCCAGACTGCCGACAACGAGGAAAATCACAAAAGTCACGGCCGCTGCCGCCGCCGTCATCCGGCCGAACCATACGAAAACGAGAATGCTCGCAACGCCGAGGATCGCGTTGAACAGCACCGCGCCCAGCGGCACCGCGGAAAAGGCGAGAGCGGTTCCGGCCATCAGCATGGCCATGATCGTCCACACCAATAGCCGCTGCTCAGGCTCGGCAAAGGGGGCAAAGGCGAGGATCGGGACGATCCAGACGAGGGCGGCTACAGCCGTGCGAACCGTGTGGCGTCGCACTTCGTGCCGGGTCATGCGGCGCCGGTCGGCATCTTCCAGCGTGCTATCGAACGTGGCGCCCCAGATCAGCACGCCTGCCAGCAAAGCGGTCCATGCGATCAGCAGCGCCACATGGATGGAAGAGACCAGCGCTTGAACCACCAGCAAGGCTGCCAGACCATGCGCGGCCAGGCGTGGTCGGGTGAGGCGCGCAAGCCCCGAATACTGCAAGCCGCGCAGGCGGCCCCAATCACCCTCAGCCGAATCGCTCAGGCCCAGCACTGCCATCGCCGGAAGTTCCCGCGGCAGTGCGGGCATGCTTTGATCGGTTGGTCGCATCACACCTCAGGGCTTAGTGGAGAAACCTTGCACAATGGTAAGCGCTTGGAAATTCCTGTGCGCAAAGCATCCATTCCGGACACTCCATAAGGCTATGAATTAGAGACATTTATGAGGAGTTTTCCGGCTCGCTCCGAAAACTTCCAGCAGGCGGCCGCAATGCCGCTTCACCGTCCCACTGCCGCTACGCCGCCTGCCATGCTACCACGCCCGAAACGACCCTCTCACAACTGCGGACCCGAGCATGACTGCCCCTCTTCTGATCCTCGACGGCGGCACAGGCCGCGAACTTGCCCGTAGCGGCGCACCGTTCCGCCAGCCTGAATGGTCCGCGCTTGCGCTGATCGAAGGGCCGCAGTTCGTCAGCGCCGTGCACCGTGCCTATGTCGCGGCTGGTGCGGACGTGATCACCACCAATTCCTATGCGATCGTGCCGTTCCATATCGGCGAGGCCCGCTTCGCCGCAGATGGTGCGGCGCTGGCCGCGCTGGCGGGGAGGCTGGCCCGCGAAGTGGCAGATGGTGCGCCGCGCAAGGTCCATGTCGCTGGTTCGCTTCCGCCGGTCTGCGGTTCCTACCGCCCTGATCTCGTCGATCTGGACCGCGCGCGCCCAGTGCTGGAAGTGCTTGTTTCAGCCCTTGCGCCCAGCGTCGATCACTGGCTGGCCGAAACCCTGTCCTCGCTCGCCGAAGCGCGCCTTGCCGCATCGGTCACTGCGCCCACGGGCAAGCCGCTATGGTTGTCTTTTACGCTGGAAGACGAAAAGCCGACCACTGCGCCCGCATTGCGTTCGGGTGAGACTGTGGCCGAGGCTGCCCGGCTCGCCACTGAACTCGGCGCCGCCGCGCTGCTGTTCAATTGCAGCCAGCCCGAAGTGATGGAAGCAGCCGTCCGCACCGCGCAGGCGGAACTGGGACCAAACAGCGCCATCCGCATCGGCGTCTATGCCAACGCCTTTCCGCCGATGGCTGCGGATGCCGAGGCCAATGCCGGCCTCAGCCCGATCCGCGAAGACCTGACGCCGGACGGCTATGGCCGCTTCGCCGCCGCCTGGCACGGCGCGGGCGCGTCGATCATGGGCGGATGCTGCGGCATCGGACCGGAGCATATCGCAGCCCTGCGCGCCGCCGCGCAGGGCTGAGCCCGCTCACTCCACCGTCACCGATTTCGCCAGATTGCGGGGCTGATCGACGTCCGTGCCCTTGGCCACGGCCACGTGATAGGCCAAGAGCTGCACCGGCACGGCATAGACCAGCGGCGCGATCAGCGGGTGGACCTTGGGCATCTCGATCGTGGCGAGGCAGCCCTCGCCCGCTTCGGCAATACCTTCGGCATCCGAAATCAGCACCACCTTGCCGCCGCGCGCGCGCACTTCCTGCATGTTGCTGACGGTCTTCTCGAACAGCGGGCCAGACGGCGCGAGGACGATCACCGGCACGGCCTCGTCGATCAGCGCAATGGGGCCGTGCTTCATCTCGCCGCTGGCATAACCCTCGGCGTGGATATAGCTGATTTCTTTGAGTTTCAGGGCGCCTTCCAGTGCCAGCGGATAGTCCGCGCCGCGCCCGAGATAGAGCACATCCCGCGCCGGGGCGATCAGATGCGCCATCGCAGCGATCTCACCGTCATGCGCCAGCGCGGCATTGAGGGCAGCCGGCGTCTCCGCCAGATGGCCCACGATCTCAGCCTCTTCCGCGCGGCTCAGCCGCCCGCGCTTCACTGCCAGATGCGCAGCCAGCGCGGCGAGCACCGCAAGCTGACAGGTGAACGCCTTGGTGCTGGCGACGCCGATTTCCGGCCCGGCATGGGTGGGCAGCAGCAGGTCCGCCTCGCGCGCCATCGAACTCGTCGGCACGTTGACCACCACGGCAATGGTCTGCCCCGCCGCCTTGCAATGGCGCAGCGCGGCAAGCGTATCCGCCGTCTCGCCGCTTTGCGAAATGAACAGCGCAAGACCGCCCGGCTCGAGCACCGGATCGCGGTAGCGGAACTCGCTTGCCACATCGATATCGACCGGCAGGCGCGCGAACTGTTCGAACCAGTATTTCGCGACCATGCCCGCATAGAAACTGGTGCCGCAGGCCACGATGGTCACGCGGCTGATGCTCGAAAGATCGAAATCGATCTGCGGCAGCGCCACAGTCTGGTCGATCCGCCGCAGGTAGCTGCGCAGGGTCTGCGCCACCACGGTCGGCTGCTCGAAAATTTCCTTCTGCATGAAGTGGCGAAACTCGCCCTTTTCGATGGCCGAAGCCGTCGCGCCCGAGGCGACGATGGGCCGCGTGACGGGCGCGTTGTTCACGTCGTAGATTTCAGCGCCCTCGCGCGTGATCACCACCCAGTCGCCCTCTTCAAGGTAGGTGATCCGCTGGGTGAGCGGCGCCAGCGCCAACGCATCGGAACCGAGATAGGTCTCCCCCTCGCCATAGCCCACCACCAGCGGCGACCCCAGCCGTGCGCCGATGAGCATGTCGTCATGCGAGCGGAAGGCAATCGCGAGCGCGAACGCGCCGCGCAGCGTGGGCAGCACCGCCTTCACCGCGTCTTGCGGCGAAAGCCCTGCCTCGACCTGTTCGGACACCAGATGCGCAACGACCTCGGTATCGGTCTCGCTCTCGAACACGCGCCCGCGCGCCATCAGCGCATCGCGCAGCGGCTTGAAGTTCTCGATGATCCCGTTGTGCACCAGCGCCACTTCGCCCGTCGCGTGCGGATGCGCGTTGCTCGTCGTCGGTGCGCCGTGCGTGGCCCAGCGGGTGTGAGCAATGCCGATCAGGCCCGAGGCGGGATTGCGCGCCAGTTCGAGCACGAGATTGTTGAGCTTGCCTTCCGCCCGCCGCCGCACCAGCGCACCACCTTCAACAAGGCAGATCCCAGCGCTGTCATAACCGCGATATTCCATGCGGCGCAGGCCATCCACCAGCCGGTCCGCGACTTGTTCCTTGCCGACAATTCCGATGATTCCGCACATGAAGGACTGGGCTTTCTTTTAGAGCGTATAGGGCACGCGGATGCCCGGCATGGTGACTGGGAAATCGCGGGTATTGCGGGTGACCAGAATCGCGCCGTTGATCTGTGCGGTCGCCAGGATCAGTGCGTCGAGCAATTTCATGCGTGTGCGATGCCGGATGTCCGCTGCGGACTGCGCAATACGCCCGTCGACCTCAACGATTTCGAACGGGGCGATCAATTCGCGGACATGATCGCGGGTCTCGAGCGGCTCCCCCGCGAGAACTTCGGTCCAGGCAATCCGGCTGATGCGATGGCGGCTATAGCGCGAAAGCTCCGCCTTCGCCGGGGGACGGCGATTCAGCCAATCAATGACGATGTTGGTATCGAAGAAGGGATCGGACAAGGGTCAGATTTCATCATAGGGACGGCGATCCTCGCGGATGGCCTGCTGGTATTCCACCCCGTCGCCGATATCGGTCCGGTCCTTCCAATACCCATATCCGCGTTCGATCCAATCCTTGCTGCCGCCGCCGGGGCTTTGCGCCTTGTAGGTCGTCACGGCATCGCGCAACACAGCCGCGCGCGACTTGCCTTGTTCTGCCGCCCGGGCATCAAGCCAATGGATATCTTCTTCGGGCAGATCGGCAAGAATACGTGTCATGGTGATATCGCGATATCATATCATGATATCATGTCAAGCGATTTCGCCGTAGCTTGCCATAGTCAGTTCCCGCTATAGTCTGCGCCGGTAAACAAGTCCGTACTGCCGATAGGGGAAAACGGGAGGCGGCACGGAAAAAGGGGAGGCCCGAACATGGCCAGCACGCTCAAGGTCTATCACCTGCCCGGCGCATGGGGCCTGCCCACCGTCAGCCCGTTCTGCCTCAAGCTCGATGCCTGGCTGCGCATGACCGGCATCGCGCACGAAAGCCACACCGCCGCCACGCCCTTTGCCGGGCCGAAGGGCAAGGCCCCGTGGATCGAGGAAGGCGGCACGAAACTGGGCGATTCCTCCTTCATCATCGCGCACCTGATGGAGCGGCACGGCATCGATCCGGACGCGCATCTCACCCCGGCCCAGCGCGGCATGGCTGTGGCGATCCAGCGCCTGATCGACGAGAACCTCTACTGGACGATGGTCCACGATCGCTGGGTCAACGAGGCCAACTGGCGCATTTTCCGGGATGTCGTGCTGGGCGGGCTGGCCCTTCCGCTGCGCCGCGCGCTTGGCCCCGTCGCCCGGCGCGGGGTGAAGAAGCAGCTGCAAGGCCACGGCATCGGCATCCACACCCCGCAGGAAATCGCCGCCATCGGCCGCCGCGACGTGAACGCGCTGTCCGGAATCCTCGGCGATCAGGACTGGTTCTTCGGCAGCAAACCCACCTCGACCGACGCCGTCGTCTATGCCCAACTCGTCAACATCTGGCGCGCCCCGCTCGAAAGCGAAGTGCGCCGCGCCATCGGCCAGACGCCGAACCTCGTCGCCTTCATCGACCGGTTTGCGGCCAGGTACTACTAGGCCGCGTGGACAAGTTCAGAGGTGAACGGAGCGACTGCGATTGGTGGGAAGCGGACGTTGCTTCTAATCCGATTGTGTGGAAATGAAGGGGTATGCACCCGTTCCCTCCATCGTCGGATTTGCAGTTCCTAGTTGGCAAGCAGCTTGAGCAAATTTGTCTCGGCCAGTGGCAGTTCCATTTTTCTTTCGATGTTGGCAGCATAAGCGTTGAAGGCGACTTGGAGCACGTAGATAGACAGGGGGTAGTCCGACGCCACAATACGGACGAGGACAGAACTAGTGCCCTTTTCGTCCATCTCCTTATCGGCCAGAAGGTAGTGGCGTGTGCTGTCGAGCCGCTCTGCCTTACACTGACCTTCGAGCACGATGTTTTGCGAATCTACAGCGACGATGGGCCATATGAGTGCGGCCAAATCTATGATGATTCAGGCCAGCTGATCGTTTTCTGACGTCCGCAACTGGGCGTGAACAGCCATAGTCTGCTGGATCAGGCTGTTCCGCCCATAACGGCTGGAAGTGGCGAAAAGCGGAAACTTAGATGGCGGGATGGTGTCGCACGCTCGTGCTTGCATCTGCACCACAAAGCCAAACATCTAGCTTGTCATCGCCTATAGAATATGTGGCTTCGGCTGCGAACCACGACCCGTCATCGATAGTGACTTCGGTGGTGGGTTCTAATATAAATCGCCCAACCGGCAGCCCGTTGATTCCCCCTTGCCGCACACTGACGTCAATAAAGCCAGTAATAAGCTCTCCAGCGCGAACCGAAAATCGATACTCGCGCCGCATTTTTTCTATATCTTTTAAGCATGGATCACTCGAAAGCCTCGCTTCGATTTTATCAATG
>JBIPOH010000221.1:0-5660 GCA_044379435.1 Novosphingobium sp. | reverse complement strand
CAAGGCCTGCTATGCCGAGCCCCCGCACATAGGCCCAGTTGGCGATCATGTAGAGCGCGGTGATCAGCACCATGCCGCCAAACAGGGCCCGCGTCATGTCGCGCGGGGAGCGCACTTCGGCGGATAGCGTCGAGGCATCGTTGAAGCCGCCATAGGCAAGCATGATGAACACCATCGACTGGCCGAACGCGGCAAGGCTGACGGGGGTGACCGGGCCGCTCGCCACCTGCTGCGGGGCAATGCCTTGCGCTGCCAGCCACAGCGCCGCGCCGCCCAGCGCCAGCAGCGCGGCGACATCCATCGCCACCATCGCGATTTGCGCGCGCGTTCCCGTCTGCACCCCGCGCAAATTGAGCGCGGTGAGCGCGATGACCATGCCGCCCGCCACGCCCGCGCGGGTGAACGTGTCCATGGGTACCAGTTCGGCGAGATAATCGATCCCGACAAACGCCAGCAGCGCGCCCGAGGCGGAGAAGATCACCGCAAAGCGCGACCAGGCAAACAGCCATGCGGCATCGGCCCCGAACGCCTCACGCAGGAAACGGTAATCGCCGCCTGTATCGGGATAGGCGGCGGAAAGTTCGGCATAGCAGAGCGCGCCGATCAGCGCGAAAACCCCGCCCAGCGCCCAGGCGAGCATCAGCGCGCCTTCGCTGCCAAGGCTTTGCGCCACCATCTGCGGCGTGCGGAAGATGCCCGCGCCGATCACCATGCCCATCACCACCGCTGCAGCGGCGGTGGTGCTGAGCATGCGTTTGGGCTGGTGGTGGGGCGGGGTTTCGGGATGAGCCTGCATTGCGCCGAACGCTAGAGCGTTTTGGCGGCGGGGGAAGCCTCGTTTACCGATTTCACGTGGACCGACTGGCGCACCACGCTTGCCTTGCCGCCGAGCGTGAGGGTGATCGGGCCTTCCAGCTGGATCTTGAGCGATGTGGCCTGCTGCGGATCGAGTTCGAGGTGGTATTCGCCCGCTGGCAGCCGTTCGAACAGGAAGAAGCCATCGGATTCGCTTCGTGCGCGGGCGGCGAGCGACCCATCTGCGCGCAGCAGGCGCAGTTGCAGGCGCGATACGGCGCGGGCTCCGGTTGCCGTGCGGAAATAGGCGGTGCCTTCGATATCGCTGAGCGTGACAATGGCAAAATCGCTGGTGTGGATGCGCCCCGGCCGGGCCACCAGTTCGATGCCCGGGCGTGCGGGCGCGAGCGCGATGTCGGGCATGGAATCGCTGTCCACCCGCACCGAGGTCCGCACGCCGTCGCCCAGATTGGCGATGAAGGCACGCCCGGCTGCATCGGTGCGGTGTTCTTCGGAGCCCGAGACGAAGGTGACGCCTTCGACCGGCGCTTCGCCGGGATCGCGCAGGCCATTGGCGTTGGCATCGGCAAAGGCGCTCACCGCCGCAGCGCCGCCGCTGGTCAGGCCCGGGCGAGCGATGAACCCGCGCCCCGAAAGCGGATTGCGCCCGAAGCTGAAACCCACCCTGAGCGCGAGCGAGAAATTGCGGGCGGGAAAGCCATAAGAGCCGTCGAACGCGACATTGACCGGGCCGACGCGGCGGATCGCGGAAAGGCCCAGCGTGGTCTGGTGCCCGACCAGCGTATGCGTCAGCCCGCCGCGCACCAGCATGTTTTCTCCGAAGCGGCGATCGGCTTCCAGCGTCACCGATTGCAGATTGACCGTGGGGGCAAGACCATAGGCGAGGCTGGCGCGGTAGCGCATCTTCGAGCCTGAGAGGGTGGCCAGATCGAAGGTGCCCAGCAGGCGGCTGCTGGCGGGCGTGGTGGGCGCGCTCACGCGGTTGTAATCGAAGGTATTGGAGAGCAGGACCCCCGCCAGCGGCAGGGTGGCGCGCAATGCTGCGTCCATCTGGCGGCGGCCATCGGCAAATTCGATGCGGCGCACCTGACTCGTGATCGGCATGATCCGCGCATCCGCTCCGGAGCCGAGGCGGAGCGTGGTGTTGAGGTTGAATTCGCTGGCGCGGCGCAGCGGATCGGCAGTGAAGGCGCGCACTTCGTCAATCGCGCCGCCGCCGTATTCGCCGTGGTTGAGGCTGTAGGCGAGGCCGAAGAGCTTGCCGCCAAGGCCAACCACGACCGTGCTGGCACCGCCATCCTGCAGGCCAAGATCGAGCCGCAAGGCGGTCGCCCCGATCCCGCTTCTCAGCCCTGCGGCAGCAAGCCAGTGCTGCTTGCCCCCGCTGTCCCATGTCGCTGCGCCCAGTGTCGTGGTCACCGCGCGCGAGAGGCCGTAGCCCAGTTCGGCCGTGGTGCGCCAGGCGCCGAAATCGGGGGCGGGGCTGAAGCGCGGACCGCGTACGCCAAACAGGTTCATGTCCTTCTGCGCGGCGGCGAAGCTGTAGATGAACTGCCCCGGCGTAAGGCGGCCATCGCCCACGCTGATGCGGCGCACGACTTCGCGGCGCTGGCCCTGCGGCCCGTAGAACACCAGCCGGAACACGTTGAGCCCGAAATCAACCGGCACCTGCAGGAAGGCATATTGGCCGTTTATCGGCGTGCGGGTGGAGCCGATCAGCGTGTTGTTGCGATAGAGCTCGACCTCGTAGCCATCGAGCAGATCGCCGCGCAGATCGACCGCATCGAAGATCGAGGCTTGTTCGAGCGGGGCATTGCTGATCATCGCGCCGCGCCCGCCCACGCCGCGCAGGCCAATGGGCAGCGCGCCGGTGGCAACATCGCCCAGCTGGAATTCGGTGGCTTTCAGCGGCCCGAGCAGATCGCCATCGGGATCGCGGCGGCCCAGCTCGAGCCGAGCGGCGGTGAGCCCATCGCGGGAGGACATGCTGGCAAAGGCGCGCGCGGTCATGAAAGCCAGATCGCCCGCAAGGCGCAGGTCCGTCTCCAGCCGGGTGCCCAGATCATCGTCGGTCAGCGCGCGCAGTTCGGTCTCGCCCACCGGTAACGAAAGCGCGCGCCAAGGGGTTTCCTGACGCGGGAAGCGGGCGGCGCCCTCGCGTCCGCTGTCGCGCGAGGCCCGCGAGGCGAGCCGATCGCGGTCCGCTTCGCGCGCCATGCGTTCCTCGAACGGAAAGGGTTCGCGCGTTTTCACCGCGATGGTCTGCGCGCGCAGATCGACCTTCAGATCAAGCGGGAAGAGATCGGCGAAGCGTTCGGCGCGCAGATAGAGTTCGCCCTCGAAGGCCACAGCGTCGCCCTTGCCGAGCGGGATGGACTTGCCCGCAACGACCAGCGTGCCATCGCGCAAATTGAGCACGAGCGTGCGCTTTTCATCGAGGAACCAGCCGCTGGCATAGTGGCCCTCGTCGCTCGTCGCGATGGGCAGATCGAAGAAGCGAGTCATCGCGCCAAGCGGCAGGTAGACCCCCTGGCGCAGGCCATAGGCGACAATCGTGTCGCTCATTTCGCCCTTTGCGGTCTCGATCTGGAGGATCAGCTCGTCGTCCTCGCTGATCACGGGCGCTGCCGTGGCGGCGCCAAGTCCGGCCTGATCGGTGACATTGGCGCGCAGCGGGGAAGCGGTGAGCGCGGGCCTTGGTGGCGGGGCTGCGGCAGGTGCGCGGGGCTGGCCAGCGGCGGACCGGGAGAGGCCCGTGGCGGGCTGGGGCAGGCCAAAGGCGGGCTGGGGCAGGGTGGTGCGGCGAGGCTCAGCGGTGCTGCGCGGTGCGGCGGGTGCTGCAAAGGAGGCAGGCGCAGTCGAAGCCGCCGTCCGCGTGATCGGCAGCATGCCCGAGGCGTAGGCAAGGCGCGGTGCAGCAGGTGCAGTGGCAGGAGTTGGGGCTGGGGCTGGGGCTGGGGCTGGGGCTGGGGCTGGGGCTGGGGCTGGGGCAGGGGCAGCAGGGGGGGCGGCCTCTCGGGCGGTCTGCTGCGGGGCGGGCGGCGCAGGCGGTGAAATGGATGCTGGAGCCGGGCCGCCAAAGGCCGGGCCGGGCAACGCTTCTGCCAGCCTGCGCGCAGGTGGCCCGGGGGCTCGCGCAGTGGCTGGCTCGGCTGCGGGTGCGGGAGCTGGATCTGGCGCAGCAGCTTTGGGCGGAGCGGCTTCAGGGGGCAGATCGGCTTCAGGGGGCGGCGCAGCAACAGGGGCGGCGGCCGATGCGAGCTGCGGCAAAGGTGCGGCGGCGGGGGGCGCTGATGCAAACGGGGCGGGTGCCGCCGGGGGTTGCGATGGTTCCGCCGGTTCGGGCGGCGCAACGCTGGTTTCGGGCGCTTGCACAAGGCTTGCGAGCGCTGGTGGTTCTGCCGCCGGTCCATCAGGCGCGGCTGCGGATGACGCCGGGGGCACGGACTGCGGCGGAGCCAGCGCTTCGGCCAGAGCGCCGGGAGATGGAGCAGGGGACGCGGTTTCCGGCTCCGGCGCAATCGCACGGCGAAAATCAGCCGAAAGCACGCCGCTGTCAGCCTCCGGCCCCGCCGCGGATGGAAGCGCGGGCGCAGCTGCGGCGGCCAACGCCGTAGGCTGCGTAATCGCGGGAGCAGACCGCTTGGCCTTCTTGCCAGCGGACTCGGCCCGGTGCGGCGAGGGGGCTGGCGCTTCCCGGTCGGCGAAGTGCGGCTGCGGGAGATTCAGCGCAGCCCGCGCCTTTTTTGCCTCGCGCGGCGGTTCGGGTTCGGCATCTCCGGGCGGCGCGGCTTCACGGCGCGCGGCATCACCTGCGAGCGCAAGGGTGGCGCCCAGCACCACCCGCAAGCGTCCGGAGGATCTGGTATCGCCGCCCCCGCGCCGGGTCACGGCACCACGAATTCCTGCCTGGCGAGGACTTTGCCGGGCGACATGTCGTCATCGATATAGCTGATCGTCCAGCGTGTGCCGCGCACCAGAAAGCGTGGTTCAGTGGCGGGATCGATCATCACCTGCACCGCGCGCTCGGCGATTTCGGTGTAGACGCCGATGCCCTTGATTTCGGCTACTGGCTGTTTTGCACCGGGCGCGGTGATCACGATATCGCCAAACGCCGAGCGCGTGCCGGCCCGCGTGAGCGTGAGCGCAAGAGCGGGCGGAGCGCCGGGGGCGGTGTTGAGCCGGATGTCCTTGAAACCAGCGCTCAACGTGGTTTCGCCCACCCGGACGATCACGGGAATGGAGATGCCGAAGCGCGGCACGATCCGCACGCCGATGCCGCCTCCGGTTTCGCCGCCCGCGGCTTCATCAATGCTGGTGCCGCCGGTTTCGGGGGGCACCGAAACCACGGTGAAGTGCGAACGGTATTCGCCCGGCGGCAGTTCGGGCGGAACGCGCGCCATGATCCGCACCATCTGCGCCTCGCTGGCGGGCAGCGTGACATGGCGCGGCGACCAGCGCAGGAAGCCGCTGGCGGGCTTGACCGCATCGCGCGCGGCGGCATCCTCCACCGCCCCCAGTTCCACCAGCCGCCCATCGCGCTGCATCGCCATGTCGGAAACGGTGATTTCATATTCCCCGGCGGCAGCGGCGCGATTGTAAAGCCCGACACTGGCGATGCGCGTGCGCTCATCGATCACCACGCGCTTGGGGAAAAGATTGATGTCGCCCATCCCGCCAACCGCTCCGGCAGGCAGGGCGGCGGGGGCCGGGGGCGCGTCGGCGGGCTCTTCCGCGGGCACGGCAGTCTGCGCTGCAGCGCTGCCAGAAAGGCAAAGGGCGAAACTGGCGGCAGCGGCGGCAGTCTTCAGCGCAGCCGCAAGGCCGCGCGATGCGGTGGTGTG
>JBIPOH010000220.1:0-5689 GCA_044379435.1 Novosphingobium sp. | reverse complement strand
CGCATCTGGATTTCCTCCGCGCCTTCGGTGATGCGGTAGCGGCGGTGGTGGCGGTAGATGTGTTCGAACGGCTTGTGCCGCGAATAGCCGATGCCGCCGTGGACCTGCATCGCGCGGTCCGCCGCTTCGCAGACCAGCCGGTTCGCCCAGTAGTTGCACATCGAGACTTTGTCCGAAAGTTCGCGCTCGATGCGCTTGTGACCGCCCTCTTCGGCCTCCAGCCGGTCCATTTCCCACGCTGTCTTGCGGATCAGCAAGCGCAGCATCTCGCACTGGGTTGCGAGCTCCACCAGCGGGAACTGGATCGCCTGATTGCGCGCCAATTCCTCGCCGAAGGGCTTGCGTTCGCGGGCATAGCGCACCGATTCCTCGACGCAGAAGGTCGCAGCACCCAGCGATGAAGCCGCCTGCCGGATGCGGTTCTGGTGGACGAAGCTCTGCGCGATGGCGAGCCCGCCGCCTTCCGGCCCAAGCATTGCGCTTTCCGGCACCCAGACATTGGTGAGCGAAAGGCGCGGGTGGTCCGTCGGCATGTTGAAGGTCCACAGGTATTCCTCGATCACCAGCCCCGGCGAGGGGTTGGGCACGAGCAGGCAGGTGATCCCGCGGGCATCCCCGGGCTCGCCCGCCGTGCGGGCGAAGACCGCGCAGTGGCTGGCCACGTGCATACCGGTGATCCACATCTTCTCGCCGTCGATGCGCCAGCCGGGCACGCCATCGCGCGTCTCTCGCACCGCGCGGGTTTCCATGTGCGTCGCGTCAGAGCCATGGCGCGCCTCGGTCAGGCCGAAGGAGACGCGGCGCGTGCGCGCAAAGCCGCCGAGGATGAACTCCTCCTGCTGCTCCGGCGTGCCGAAATGTTCGAACATGTTCACGAACGGGAAGTTCCCGACGATCGAATGCTCGTTCTGCAGGTCGTTGTGGAGGCCAAGGCCCTTCTGGGTGAAGTGATCGCGAATCACTGCCATCCAGAGGTTCTTGCCATCCTTGCCGCCGTACTTCTTGGGCGCGGAAAAGCGCCAGTGCCCGGCGGCATCAGCGCGGCGCGTGGCCTCGACCAGGAGGGCTTCCCATTCGTGGCGTGGCAGACCCTGATCCTCGAAATTGGTGCGCGCATATTCGCGGCGGTGATCGAAGAAGCGGATATTGTCGTCCGCCTGTTCGAGCGGCTTGATCTCGGCATCGATGAAGGCGTCGAGTTCGGCGAGGTAGTCTACAAGCTCCTGCGGCAGATCGAAGTTCATGTCAGGCTCTCCCAAAGGCGGCGCGCTTCGCTGAGCGCCGGGTATTTCGGCATGTCGGCGGCGAGCGTACCCAGCACGCGGCAGCGCAGGTCTGCCAGCAGCCCCGGCTCCGCCAGCGTGGTGCGCCCGGCAAGGATCGCCTCGCTCAGCGCCTTGTCGTGCGGGTTCGGACGGCCTGCCAGCTCGCGGCGGACAATGCCCAGCGCATTCTGCGCCACGGCAAGTTCGAAGCGCTCGCGCGGGGCGGTCATGTGCGGCTTCACCGTGGCGGCGAGCCATTCGGAAACGGCAGTGAGCACTTCGGCCGCGCTGGGCTCGCCCTCGCTTTGAGCCAGCGGCGGCGGTGCGGGCGGCAGGGGGCGGCTGCGCTCGGCCTCGGGCGCATCGGTTTCCAGCAGCAACAGCAGATCGAGGTCCTGCTCCGCAGCCCGGCGCGCCACGACGACGCGTTCGAGCGAACGGTCCGCGCCGCTGCGCCAGCCCTTGCCCATCGAAAGCGCAGACAGCGCCCACCAGACCGTGCGGTAGATGAGCCAGAAACGGAAGCGCTGCGGATCGAACGCGGTGCCGCCCGCTGCCTCATAGGCGCGGGCCAGATCTGCGATGCTGCCGAGGCCGAAGCCGCGCTTGTCCAATCGGCCGAAGCGCCAGACGGTCATGCAGCCGAACGCAAGGTCCTCGTGCGCGTCGCCAAGATGAGCGAGTTCCCAATCGAGCACGGCAGAGAGGCGCCCACCATCGACCATGATGTTGCCGATGCGCAGATCGCCGTGGAGCACGGTGAGCGGGGCGGGCGGCGGGAGATTGGCGCGCAGCCAGGCAAGGCCCAGCGCGATGGGCGGACGGTCTCCCCCGCATTCCGCGAACTGGGCGGCAAGGCCCTCTACCCCGGCGGCGGGTTCGAGGACGGGCAAGAACGGCAGCTGCGCCGGATCGAGCGCGTGAACGCGGGCCATGGCGGCGGCGATTTCATCGAGCAGCGCGGGCGGGGAGGACAGCGCATTTTCAGGGTCCGGCGAACCCGGCACGCAGCGCATGATGAAGCCGAGGCCGATGTCATCATCCGGCATCAGTTCGGCCACGACTTCGGGCGCGGGCACGCCCTCGGCGCCTGCCGCGCGGATCACCGCAGCTTCCTTCGCCATGTCGAGCGCGCGGCCTGCGACCCATTCGGCCGAAGGCGCGCGGCGCAAGACAAACGCTTCGCCGCCAATCTCGAAGCGCCAACTTTGCATGTTGGCCCCGCCCGAGAGACGCATCAGGCCGCTGACAGCACCTTTCCAGCCCGCACGCGCCATGACGCGCGCAAGGCCATCAGCGAGGCCTTCCGCCAGATTCTGTTGCGGTTCTGCCGCCATTCGCTCCTCTGTCCCGAACTGCATTGGCCCGAATTGCACCGGGCTATTCGCTTTTTGCTTGGACTTGCTACTATCATTAATCGCGCGGTTAATGTCTAGCGTCCGGTTTGGTGCGTCGCCGCTGCACGGCAGGCCGCGCTCGCGCTGCGACCACTGGCCTGCCATGACACTTGCACGGGAATCACAATCAGTTAGGCTGCTAACATATCCTAAACGGATTGTGGCCTAAGGGGTGTTGAATGGCTTTGGGCGGAAACAGGATGGGCAAGTGGATTGCGGCTGCACTGTGGTGCGCCGCGCCATTGGTGCTCGTTGCCGCGCCCGCGCAGGCGCGCCCCGGCTCCAGCCTGCAATCCGCACGCGATGCCACCATCGAACAGCAAGTTGCCGCGATCGTGGCGCAAGGGCGCGGACGGATCGGCGTTGCGGCGGTCGATCTCGATGGCGGCGGACAGATCATGATCAACGGCGACATGCCGTTTCCGATGGCCAGCACCGCCAAGATCGCCATTGCCGCCACGTATCTGGCCGGTGTCGAACAGGGCCGGCTCCGGCTTGACCAGACCTTTCCGATGATGGTCCCGGTTGCCGGATCAGGCGGCGCGGTGGCCGCGGTGAAGCCGGGCGAAGTGATGACCGCGCAGAGCCTGATGGAGCTTTCCATCACGCGCAGTGACAACGCCGCGACCGATGGCCTGATTGCAGCAGTCGGCGGAATCCCTGCGGTCAATGCCTGGATCAGCCGGGTGGGCGTGAGCGGCCAGCGTCTCGATCACACGATGGCAACGCTGGTGCGCGATGATGGCCGGGTCAATCCGGTGACGACAATCGACAACCGCACCAGCAGCACGCCGCGCGCCATGGCGCAGCTTCTCGCCGCCATCGACCGGGGCGGTGCGCTCAGCCCCGAAAGCCGCGCAGTCCTGCTCGATACGATGACTCGCACCAGCACCGGCCGCAACCGCATCCGCAGCGGCCTGCCCGAAGGGGTGGTGTTTGCCCACAAGACGGGTACGCTTTCGGGCGTGACCGACGACGTCGGCATCGTGCGCCTGCCCGATGGGCGCCATCTGGCCATCGCGATCTTCGTGACCGGGCCGGAAGGGCACGCTGCACACGCCGGGTTGATCCGGCAGATCGCCCGCGTGCTCTATGAAGGGTACAGTCAGCCGCCGCTCCCCGCGAGCTTCGAGACGGCGCGCCGCTGATTTTCTGACTTGCCGGTTTCCAGCAAGGGCAGCGCTGCGCTGCCCGGCGCGTTTCTGTGTGCGCGCTGCTTGCAAGGAAAACGGCCACAAAAAGGCAGCGCCACAAAAGAGAAGGGGCGTGACTGCCTAAGCAATCACGCCCCTCTATCTCTATTCAAACCCTTGACGGGGTTGAATTACATCTTCGGAGCTTCGCTCGAAGCGTCAGCAGCCGGAGCCGAGGCATCAGCCGAAGCGTCAGCAGCCGGAGCCGAAGCGTCAGCAGCAGCTTCCGATTCCACAGCGGCTTCGGTGGCGGGGGCTTCGGCAGCCTTTTCCGAGCAACCGGCGAGAGCGAAGGCAGTGCCGGCGACAGCGGCGAGAAGGAGCTTGCGCATGCGTTACAATCCCTGGATTGAAGTGGACCGCGCCGGGCCCGCAGCCCGCCGCAAAGCCTACTCTGGCGGTAGACTTCTCGCCCCAATTAATCGGCAATTCACCTGCTTGCAAGTCCTTGGAGCAGCAAACCCATCATGTACCCTCTATAATTCTGAAATATAACACTTTTTGCCGCAGCGCATACGATCCAACGGGGTGATTCCCGGCACGTGAATCGCAGCGAGCCTCTCCCCGGCATCCCGCGCGTGCCGCTTTCGCCCCGGCGCGCCACGCGCTACGACAGTGGGCATGACCACGCTTCTGCAGCCCGATGCGCCGTCGGCCTCATCCCCCGGCACCCCCCCGCGCCACCTCTATCTGATCGATGGTTCGGCTTATATCTTCCGGGCCTACCACCGCCTGCCCCCGCTGACCAACCCAGCGGGCGTGCCGGTGGGCGCGGTCTATGGCTATACCACGATGCTGTGGAAGCTGGCCGAGGACCTGCACAAGGCTGATGGGCCGACGCACCTTGCGGTGATCCTCGACAAGAGCTCGATCACCTTCCGCAACGACCTTTATGACCAGTACAAGGCCAACCGTCCGCCGCCGCCCGAAGACCTCGTGCCGCAGTTTCCCCTGATCCGCGACGCGACGCGCGCCTTCAGCCTTGCGTGCATCGAGGAAGCCGGGCTGGAGGCAGACGACCTCATCGCCTCCTATGCCCTTGCTGCAGCAGAGCGCGGCTGGAACGTGACCATCGTCTCGTCCGACAAGGATCTGATGCAGCTGGTCGGTCGCCCGCACGCAGGCGGCGGCTATATCGACATGCTCGATACGATGAAGAACCAGCGCATCGACCTGCCCGAAGTGATGGAAAAGTTCGGCGTGGAGCCGGAGCGCGTCGGCGATGTGCTGGCGCTGATGGGCGATGCGGTGGATAACGTGCCCGGCATTCGCGGCATCGGCCCCAAGACCGCGACCAAGCTCATTCAGGAACACGGCACGCTGGAAGGCGCGCTCGCCGCCGCGCCCACGATGAAACCGGGCAAGCTGCGCGAAAGCCTGATCGAACAGGCCGACATGGCGCGCCTTTCCCGCCGGCTCGTCGCGCTAAAGGAGGATTGCGCGCTGCCGCTGCCGCTCGATTCGTTCGAGCTGACCGCGATCCCGCCCGAGCCGCTGGCCGCCTTCCTTGCCGAGCATGGCTTCACCAGCCTGCTGCGCAAGCTGGGCACAGCGCCAGCACAAGCGGCACCAACTGGAAGCGGCGAAGCACCTGCTAAGGGCGGGGCTGCCGAGACGCGCCAGAGCCTGCCCGAATGGCCGGCCATCGATACGGCCAGCTATCGCTGCCTGCAGACGCTGGACGACATTGCCGCATGGGTCGCCCGCGCCGAGGCCGCGCGCGTGGTGGCGGTCGATACCGAAACCAGTGCGCTCGATGCGATGCAGGCGGACCTTGTCGGCGTGAGCCTTGCGCTCGGGCCGGGCGATGCCTGCTATATCCCGCTGGGCCACC
>JBIPOH010000017.1:0-18829 GCA_044379435.1 Novosphingobium sp. | reverse complement strand
CGCTCGCGCCGGATTCGATGGGCGAGGCGCGCGATTTCCGGCCGGTCATCTGTGCGGCAATCACCGATCCCGCCGAAGCAGCAATCGCGCCAACCGCGGCCTTGCCCGCCTTGCCCCACATCGAAGGCGTCTGCCGCGCGCTGGCGCGCTGCGCCTCCTCGCTCTCGGCCTCCACCTGCTGCGCGGCGGCTGCCGCATCGGCGGATTTCTGCGCCAGCACTTCGGCGGCAGATTCGCGGTTCACTGCCGCTTCGTACTTGCCGTCAAACGGGCTGATCGACTGGATGATCGCGCGCTCCTTGGCGTCGAGCGGCCCCAGCCGCGAACGTGGCGGCGCCACCAGCGTGCGCTGCACGATCCCCGGCGCGCCATCGGCATCAAGCGTGGAAACCAGCGCCTCGCCCACTTTCAGTTCGGTAATCACCGTTTCCACATCGAGATCGGGATTGATGCGGAACGTCTCCGCTGCCGCCCGGATCGCCTTCTGATCGCGCGGGGTGAAAGCGCGCAGCGCGTGCTGCACGCGGTTGCCCAGTTGCCCGGCGATCTTTTCGGGAATGTCGATCGGGTTCTGCGAAACGAAATAGACGCCCACTCCCTTCGAACGGATCAGGCGCACCACCTGCTCCACCTTCTCGAACAGGGCCTGCGGGGCATCATCAAACAGGAGGTGCGCTTCATCGAAGAAGAACACCAGCTTGGGTTTTTCCGGATCGCCGACTTCGGGCAGCGCCTCGAACAGTTCGCTGAGCAGCCACAGCAGAAACGTGGCGTAGAGCTTGGGGCTTTGCATCAGCTTTTCCGCCGCCAGCACATTGACCACGCCGCGCCCCTGCTCGTCGCAGCGAATGAAGTCGTTGATCTCGAACGCGGGCTCGCCAAAGAACCGGTCCGCACCCTGGCTTTCGAACGCCAGCAATTGCCGCTGGATCGTGCCGACGCTGGCCTTGGAAACATTGCCGTATTTGCCCGCCAGTTCGCTCGCATTCGCGGCACAGGCCATCAGCACCGCTTGCAGATCGGGCAGATCGAGCAGCAGCAGGCCGTTGTCGTCGGCGTAGCGGAAGGCGATGTTGAGCACGCCTTCCTGCGTATCATTCAGCCCCATCAGCCGCGCCAGCAGCAGCGGCCCCATTTCCGAAATCGTGGTGCGGATGGGATGCCCGGCCTCACCATACAGGTCCCAGAACACCACCGGATTATCGGCATAGACAAACGGATCTATGCCCAATTCCTTCGCGCGCGCTTCGATGCGCGCGGCGTGCTTGAACGTGGGGCTGCCGGGCATGGCGACGCCTGCCAGATCGCCCTTCACATCGGCCAGAAACACCGGCACGCCGCGCGCGGAAAACTGTTCGGCCATGCCCTGAAGGGTCACCGTCTTGCCGGTGCCGGTGGCCCCCGCCACAAGTCCGTGGCGGTTGGCGCGGTCCAGCCGCAGCACCTGACGTTCGCCCGATGCGCCAAGGCCAATGTAGATATCGTCCATGAGCAGTATTTCCGCGTGTTCTGGTTGAAACGTGCACTAGGTATTCTTGTCCCCCGGAATGAAACTGGAAGGAAGCGGTTTTTGCATCCGAGGCGGACCGCCGCTAAAGCGCAATCTCCATCATGAACGCCGATCCCTTCATCCTGCTTGACGATGCCCGCGTGGAAGGGGCTGCGCCTGCGCGGCTCTACACCGCGCCGGTTGAGATCATCGTGGCGCGTCAGCCCGGTGAAGTGGCCGCCGCGCTTGGCCGCATTGGCAGTGCGCCGGGCCACTGGGCGGGCATGATCGCCTATGAAGCCGGCCTCGCGCTTGAACCGCGCCTTGCCCCGCGCCTGCCTGCCCGCACGGGTGCAGCAGGGCCGCTGGTCTGGTTTGCGCGCTTTGCGCAGATGCGTGAAATGAGCGGTGCAGCAGCCGATGCATGGCTGAACAACGCCATCGCCGGGGCGGGCCGCCTCGGCCCCCTCGATCCGCAAGTATCGCCCGGCGGCTATGGCAAGGGGTTCGACCAGCTCAAGGCGGCCATTGCGGCGGGCGATATCTATCAGGCGAACTACACTTTCGAGCTGGGCGGTTCATGGACCGGCGATCCGCTGGCCATCTACCGCGCGCTGCGCGCCGATGCGCGCTCGGGCTATGGCGCGGTGATCTGGGACGGCGCGCACTGGCACCTCTCGGTCTCGCCCGAACTGTTTTTCACGCTGCAGGATGGCCGCGCCGAAGTCCGCCCGATGAAAGGAACCGCCCCGCGCGGCCGCACGCCGGAGGAAGACGCCGCGCACAAGGCCGCGCTCGCCGCCAGCGTGAAGGATTTGGCCGAAAACCTGATGATCGTCGATCTGATGCGCAACGATCTGGCGCGCGTGGCAGAGCCGGGCAGCGTGCGCGTCGAAGCCCCTTTCGCGGTCGAAACCTATCCCACGGTCCACCAGATGGTGACGACGGTCCACGCCCGGCTGAAACCGGGCAAAAACGCGCGCGATCTGGTCCGCGCGATCTTCCCCTGCGGCTCGATTACCGGTGCGCCCAAGATTCGCGCGATGGAGCTGATCGACGAGATCGAGCGCGATGCCCGCGGGCTCTATTGCGGCGCCATCGGGCGGATCGATGTGCCGCAAGATCAACAGGCTGGCGACGCTGCCTTCAATGTGGCAATCCGCACGGTGCGCCTGTTGCCCGATTATCCGGGGGCAGGCCGCGGGCGCGCCACCATGGGGGTCGGCTCGGCGGTTGTCGCGGACTCAGCGGCGCTGGCCGAATGGCGCGAATGCCTGGTGAAGGGGGATGTCTTGCGTCTGGGGGCCAGCAGCGCCGATCTGATCGAGACGATGGCGTTCGATCCCGCGCAGGGCATTGCGCTCCTCGAACTGCACCTTGAACGCATGAAGGCGAGCGCGGCGGAGCTGGGCTTCGAATTCGATCGCCACGCCCTGCGCAACGCGATCCACGTGCTGTGCTTCGATCTCGATGCGCCCTCGCGCGTGCGGCTGCTCGTTTCCAGAAGCGGCGCCCATGCGCTTGATGCCGCGCCGCTGCCGCCTGCTCTGCCCGATCCCGCGATCTGCGCCGTGCTGCCGCTGCCGGTGGCCGAAGGCGATTGGCGCCTACGCCACAAGACCAGCGACCGCCATTTCTACGAAGCCGCTCTCGCCGCCGCCAAGGCTGCCGGAGCGCACGAAGCGCTGCTGCTGCGCGATGATGGCCGCCTGACGGAGGGCAGCTTCACCAACATTTTCGTGGCCAAGGGCGAAATCCTCGTCACGCCGCCCGCAGCATTGGGCCTGCTCCCCGGCGTGCTGCGCTGCAGCCTCCTCGAAAGCGGCCGCGCGGTCGAAGGCGATGTGAACATGAATGATCTCGAACACGGCTTCTTCATCGGCAACGCCTTGCGCGGCCTGATCCCGGCAAAGCTGCTCGGCGCATGAGCGAGCCGCACTTCAGCGCAGCCCGCCTTAGTCAGGCACTGGGCCGCATTTCCGCCTCGCGCACCACGGTGATGACCGACCGCGCCATCGCGCTGCGCGCCGAAGGCCGGGATATCATCTCGCTTTCGGTGGGTGAGCCTGATTTCCCCACGCCGCCCCACGTGATCGCAGCCGCCAAGGCCGCGCTCGATGCTGGCGATACACGCTACACCGCCGTTCCCGGCACCGCCGCGCTGCGTGAGGCCGCCGCGCTGCACTTCGCTCGCGATCTCGGCATTGAAGTGCCGCCATCCCAAGTCATCGTGAGCGCAGGCGGCAAACAGGCGATCTTCCTGGCCATTACCGCCACCGCAGGCCCCGGCGATGACGTGCTGATCCCCGCGCCGTGGTGGGTCAGCTACCCCGAAATCGTCCGCTTCGCCGGGGCCGAGCCGGTTGCCATGCCGACCACGCCTGCAACCGGATACCGCATCAGCGCCGACCAGCTCGCCGCCGCGATCACGCCGCGCACGCGATGGCTGCTGCTCAACAGCCCCGGCAATCCCACCGGCGCGGTCTATTCTGCCGCCGATCTCGCCGCCTTGGGCGAGGTGCTGCGCCGCCACCCCCAGGTCCTCGTCCTCAGCGACGATATCTATGCGCCGCTGCGCTACGGCGAAGGCGCGCACGCCACGCTGGCGGTTGTATGCCCCGATCTGGCGGACCGCATTCTGACCGTCTCGGGTGTCTCCAAAAGCCACGCGATGACCGGCTTTCGCATCGGCGTCTCTGCCGGGCCGCAATGGCTGATTGGCGCGATGGCAAAGCTGCAATCGCATGCTTCGGGCAATCCCTGCTCGATCAGCCAGGCCGCCGCCGTCGCGGCCTTCACCGGTCCGCAAGGCTTTCTGCTCGATTGGCGGGAGCGCTTCCGCGTGCGGCGTGATGCAGCGGTTGCTGCGCTCAATGCCGTGCCCGGCCTCAACACGCCCATTCCCGATGGCGCGTTCTACTGCCTCATCGATGCCAGCCCGCTGATGGCGCGCTTCGGCGATGATGAGGCGCTCGCGCTGCACCTGCTGGACAACGGCGTCGCAGTGGTTGCGGCTTCAGCATTCGGCGGGCAGAACGGTTTCCGAATCAGTTTTGCGGCGGATGATGCGCGCCTCGCAGAAGCGCTTTCCCGCATTGCAAAGGCCCTGAAATGATCAAGCTGCCATGAGCGTCCTTCCCATCCTGTTCGAAGACGGCGAGGCGCTCGTGATCGACAAGCCCGCTGGCCTGCCGATTGATCGCCCGCGCGCCGGGGGCACCAGCCTCGAAAACTATCTCGACGGCCTGCGCCTTGGCTTCCAGCGCCTGCCGCTGCCGGTCCACCGGCTCGATCAGGATACCTCGGGCTGCCTGCTGCTTGCCCGCAATGCCAAGGCGCACAAGCGCTTCGCCGCTGCGTTCGAGGCGCGGCAGGTGGAGAAAGTCTATCTCGGCATTGTCGCCGGGCCTGTCGCGGACGATGAGGGCACGGTCGCGCTCAATCTTTCGAAGATCAGCAGCGCCGAAAAGGGCTGGCGGATGATCCCGGCCCGCGCCGGTAAGCCCGCCGTCACGCACTGGCGCGTGGTAGACCGCAAGGAGCGGATGACCCTCGTCGAGTTTCGCCCTGAAACCGGCCGCACCCATCAGATTCGCATTCATGCGTTCGCGGGCCTTGGCGCGGCGCTGCTCGGCGATCCGATCTATGGCAGCGGAGAAGGCGCGCGGCGCACCATGCTTCACGCCGCCTCCATCACCGTGCCACGTGAAGGCAAACCGCCGATTGCCGCGACAGCGCCGCTTCCTGCTGATTTCGCGGCACTGGGCTTCGCTACAGACACCCCATGTCCGCCGACCACCTGATCGAGCGCGCGCTCGGCCTGATCGAGGAAAGCTTCATCGCCTCGGCAGGCCCCGGCGGGCAGAATGTCAACAAAGTGGCGACGGCGGTGCAAGTGCGCCTCGATGTCTTCGCGCTGCGCCTGACGCCGGAGGTGTTTCACCGCCTGAAGGAACTGGCGGGCAGCAAGATGACCGCAAGGGGCGAGATCGTGCTGACGGCGCGGACCTATCGCACGCAGGAACAGAACCGCGAGGATGCCCGCGCCCGCATCGCCCAGTTGCTGCGCGATGCGGCGACGCTGCCCGCCCGCCGCGCGAAAACCCGGCTCAACCGGGTGGGCAAGACCGCGCGTCTGGAAACCAAGAAGAACCGCGGCGCGATCAAGGCCGGGCGCGGGAAAGTGCGGCTGGACTAGCCCGGCCCAAGACCCGACCCGCTAATGCTGAGCTTGTCGTAGCATTGCAGCGCAGCGCCTGCGGCAACACCCTTCGCCAAGCTCCGGGTGCGCGGTTCATTTCCGTGAAGGTTATTGAGCAGCCGGTTCCGAAGCCGGAATAGTCGCCAGATCCGCAGGGACAGTCGCATCCATCAGCGGCGGTGCCGGGCGTTTTTCCAGCATTTCCGCCGCTTCATCCAGCGCGCGGGCTTCGCCGATGGTCACGCCGCCGGGCCCCGGATCGGTGTCTTTCTGACAGCCGCCGAGGCAAAAGGCTGCGGGGAGCAGCACGGCGGCGACCAGCGCTGCCCGCATGCCCCCCGCGCCGGTCATTACTGGGGCTTGGCTTCTTCAGCAGCGGCGGCAGCGGCAGCCTTGGCTTCCTCGGCCGCCGAAACCGCGCTATCAGCCGCGCTCTTGGCAGCATCTTCGGCGCTCAGCGCAGCCTGCGAGGCATCGGCAGCCGGGGCGGGAGCCGCCGCCGAAGGTTCGGCCGAAGGCAGTTCGTCTGCGGGCATTTCCACGGTATCGGCGGTCGCGCCAGCCGAAGCGTCGTCGGTCTTGCCGCAAGCGCTCAGCGCCAGGGCGGCGGTGCACGCCAGCACGGTGGCGAGGCGCTTGATCTGGGTGGTCTTGGTCATGATGGTCCCTCAGGCTGTTCAAAATGGGGCGTGGTGCGGCTGTGCGCCGCTGCGCCCCGGCGTTCTAGAACGCGTGTTGCGCCAAGGCAAACCGCAATCCGCCCGCCGAAACTGTTATGCCATATAAGGAAATCCTTATATCTCTTGCATCATATAAAGAATGCTTTATATGCTATTCCCATGCTGTTGCTCGAAGCCCTGCGCGCCCTTGCCGACCCCACCCGTCTGCGCATCATGCGGCTGCTGGCCAGCATGGAGCTTGCCGTCGGCGAACTGGCGCAAGTGCTCGGACAAAGCCAGCCGCGCGTATCGCGCCACATCAAGATCTTGTGCGATGCCGGTCTTGCCGAGCGCCGCCGCGAAGGCGGCTGGGTGTTTCTGCGCACCGTTTTCAGCGAAGCGGGCCCGCCCGATGCGGCCCTCTCCGATCTGGGCACTGCGCTTGCCCGTGTCCTCGTCAGCGCCGAAGCCGCCGATGCCGACTTCGGTGCCCAGTGCGCCGAGGACCGCCAGCACCTCGGCGTGATCCGCTCCGCGCGCGAAGCCAGCGCGGCAGACTACTTTGCGCGTCATGCTGCCGAATGGGACAAGCTGCGCAGCCTGCACATTGCCGATGGCCCGGTCGAGGCAGCGCTGGGCGACATGCTCTCCGGCGAGATCGGCCGCCTGCTCGATGTCGGCACCGGCACCGGGCGCATCGCGGAGCTCTTCGCCGCGCGCGCCAGCCACCTGACCGGGCTGGACAAGAGCCCGGAAATGCTGCGCCTCGCGCGCACCCGGCTGCAGCATCTGCCTGCGGGTCATGTTTCCCTCGTCCAGGGCGATTTCGCGCAATTGCCCTTTGCCGATGCCGGAATCGATGGGGGTTTCGATACGGTCCTGTTCCATCAGGTGCTGCACTATGCTCTCGCCCCGCAGGCCGTGCTGGCCGAAGCCGCGCGCGTCACCGCGCCGGGCGGACGGGTCGTGATCGTCGATTTCGCCCCGCACGAGCGCGAGGAACTGCGCACCGCCCATGCCCACGCGCGCCTTGGCTTTTCCGATGCACAGATCACGGGCCTGCTCAGCGCCGCCGGGTTCGATCCTGCCGGAGACCGCGCACTTCCGGGCCACGAACTCATCATCAAGATATGGACCGGCGTGCGCCGAAGCGAACACACCACCGTGACCGAGTTTCCGAGATTGGCAAACGTATGACCACCACTTTCGACCAACTGCGTGAAGCCCGCACTGCGCTCGATACGCCGCTCTTTGCGGGGCTTCCGGGCGATATCCGCGTTTCCTTCGAATTCTTCCCGCCGCGCACCGATCCCCTGATGGAGCAGCTGTGGGAAGTCGTCACGACCCTCGCCCCGCTGCGCCCCAGCTTCGTTTCGGTCACCTATGGTGCAGGCGGCTCCACCCGCGATCGCACCCACGGCACCGTGGCGCGCATCATCAAGGAAGCGCGCCTGCCCGCCGCGGCGCACCTTACTTGCGTCGATGCCAACAAGGCCGAAATCCGCGAAGTGGCCGAAAGCTACTGGGAAGCGGGCGTGCGCCACATCGTTGCCTTGCGCGGAGATATGGGCGCGCCCGGCGTGCCCTTCACCCCGCACCCCGATGGCTATGCCAATGCCGCCGAACTCGTCGCGGGCCTGAAAGCGATCGCCCCGTTCGAGATCTCCGTCGCTGCCTATCCGGAAAGCCACCCGGATTCGCCCAATGCCCAGGCTGATATCGACAACCTGAAGCGCAAGCTCGATGCCGGGGCCACCCGCGCGATCAGCCAGTTCTTCTTCGAGCCGGAAACCTTCTTCCGCTTCCGCGACAAGCTGGCCGCCGCCGGGATCAGCGCGCCGGTGCTGCCAGGCATTCTCCCCGTCTCCAACGTCGCGCAGACGCGCAAGTTCGCTGCTGCTTGCGGGGCGCATATCCCGGCGTGGATGGACGGCCTGTTCGAAGGGCTCGATCACCATCCCGCCTCGCGCCAGCTTGTCGCCGCCACGGTCTGCGCCGAATTCTGCCGCCGCCTCTATGCGGGCGGCGTGCGCGATTTCCACTTCTACACCCTCAACCGGGCCGAGCTGTCCTACGCGATCTGCCACCTGCTCGGCCTGCGCCCCGCACGCGCCTCGCTGGAGCAAGCCGCATGACCATGACACCCTCCGCTGCCCGCACCGCGCTCCTCGAACAGGCACGGCAGCGCATCCTTATCACCGACGGCGCATTCGGCACCGAAATCCAGAACTGGAAGCTGTCCGAGGCCGATTACGCAGGCACGCTCGGCCTTTCGCGCGATCAGAAGGGCAACAACGATATCCTCGCGCTGACGGCACCCCACGTGCCCGAATCGATCCACCGCGCCTATTTCGCGGCGGGCGCGGACATTGCGGAGACCAACACCTTCTCCGCCAACCGCATCAGCCAGGCCGATTACGCCGCCGAGCATCTGGTGCGCGACATCAACCTGAAAAGTGCGCAGCTCGCTCGCCGCGTGGCGGACGAGTTTCAGTCGGACGATGGCCGCCCCCGCTTTGTGGCTGGCGCCATCGGGCCGACGAACAAGACGCTCTCGCTCTCGCCCGATGTCAATGACCCCGGCTTCCGCGAAATCGACTGGGACTTCCTCGTCGAAGTCTACCGCGAACAGGCCGAAGCGCTCGTCGAAGGCGGCGCGGATTTCATTCTGGTCGAGACGGTGTTCGACACACTCAACGCCAAGGCCGCGATCATGGCGGTGCGCAAGCTGGAAGCGCAGCTGGGCCGCGAAGTGCCGATCATGCTCTCGATGACGCTGACCGACCTTTCGGGCCGCAACCTCTCCGGCCACACGGTCGAAGCGTTCTGGTACGCGGTGCGCCACGCCCGCCCGGTCACCATTGGCCTCAATTGCTCGTTCGGCGCGCAGCAGCTGCGCCCCCATGTCCGCGCGCTCTCGCAGATCGCCGATACGCTGATCATGGTCTATCCCAATGCGGGCCTGCCCAACGAACTCGGCGCCTACGACGAGCTGCCCGCCACCACTGCCGGTCTGGTCCACGAATGGGCCGAGCATGGGCAGGTCAATGTGCTGGGCGGCTGTTGCGGGTCCACGCCTGCACACATCGCCGCCATCGCCCGTTCGGTGCAGGGCCTGGCCCCGCGGGTCCTGCCCCAGCACCAGACTGCCACCGCGCTCGCCGGCCTCGAACCCTTCGTGATGGCCAGCTGAGCCCACATCTGATCGAACCCCCTTCCCGGCCCCTTTCGCATGCGAAAGGGGGGAGCAAAACATGACCACCGATACTGCAACTCGCCCGTCCGGCTCTTCCTTCGTCAACGTCGGCGAACGCACCAACGTCACCGGCTCTGCCGCGTTCAAGAAGCTGATCCTGGGCGGAGACTACGCCAAGGCAGTTGAAGTCGCGCGCCAGCAGGTTGAAAACGGGGCGCAGATCATCGACGTCAACATGGACGAGGGCCTGCTCGATGCGGTCCACGCCATGACCACCTTCCTCAAGCTCATTGCGGCCGAGCCCGATATCGCGCGCGTGCCGGTGATGATCGACAGCTCGAAGTGGGAGGTCATCGAGGCGGGTCTGAAGTGCGTTTCGGGCAAGCCCATCGTCAATTCGATCTCGATGAAGGAAGGCGAGGACGCGTTCCTTTCACAAGCGCGCAAGTGCATGGATTATGGCGCCGCCGTCGTCGTCATGGCGTTCGACGAGAAGGGCCAGGCCGATACCAAGGCCCGCAAGGTCGAAATCTGCGCGCGCGCCTACAAGCTGCTCACCGGGATCGGCTTCCCCGCAGAAGACATCATCTTCGATCCCAACGTGTTCGCCGTCGCCACCGGCATCGAGGAGCATGATCGCTACGCGCTCGATTTCATCGAAGCCGCACGCGAAATCCGCGTCCGCTGCCCGCACGTCCACATCTCGGGCGGGCTCTCCAACCTCTCGTTCAGCTTTCGCGGCAACGAAACGGTGCGCCGCGCGATGCATTCCGTGTTCCTCTACCACGCGATCCCGGCGGGTATGGACATGGCCATCGTCAACGCCGGGCAGCTCGATATCTATGACCAGATCGATCCGGTGCTGCGCGAGGCCTGCGAGGACGTACTCCTCATGCGCCACCCTGATGCCACCGAACGGCTGATCACGCTGGCCGAAAGCTTCAAGGGCAAGGACGCGGTTGCCGAAAAGGCCGCCGAGGAATGGCGCGGCTGGGATGTGGTCCGCCGCCTCGAACACGCGCTCGTCAAGGGCATCGACCTCTACGTCGTCGAGGACACCGAAGAAGCCCGCGCCGAGATCGCGGCGCGCGGTGGCCGCCCGATCGAAGTGATCGAAGGCCCGCTGATGCAGGGCATGAACACGGTCGGCGATCTGTTCGGCGCGGGCAAGATGTTCCTGCCGCAGGTCGTGAAATCCGCGCGCGTGATGAAGAAAGCCGTGGCCCACCTAATTCCCTATATCGAGGCGGAAAAGCAGGCCGGCGCACGCCCCAAGGGCCGCATCATCATGGCCACGGTGAAGGGCGACGTCCACGATATCGGCAAGAACATCGTTGGCGTCGTGCTCCAGTGCAATGGCTACGAGGTGATCGATCTGGGCGTCATGGTGCCGTGGTCGAAGATCCTCGAAGTCGCCAAGACGGAGGACGTCGACATGATCGGCCTCTCGGGCCTGATCACCCCCTCGCTCGACGAGATGGTGACCGTGGCCGAGGAAATGCAGCGCGCGGGCTTCACCATTCCGCTGCTGATCGGCGGGGCGACCACCAGCAAGGTCCACACCGCGCTGCGCATCGATCCTGCCTATGAAGGCCCCGTCGTTCACGTGCTCGATGCCAGCCGCGCGGTCGGCGTCGCCAGCCAGCTCCTGTCAGACACGCAGCGCGACGGCTTTGTCGAGGCGACGGCAGGCGAATACCAGCACGTGCGCGATCTGCGTGCGGGCAAGGAGGCTTCGGTCCTCCTCTCCCTCGCCGATGCCCGCGCAAATGCCTATACGCCCGATCTTTCGGAAAAGGCCCCGCCGCCCGAACAGCCGGGCGTGCATGTCTTCCCCGAATGGGATCTGGCAGACCTTGCCGCCTGCATCGACTGGACCCCGTTCTTCCGCGCATGGGAACTCGCCGGAAACTACCCCGCGATTCTCGATGACGAGATCGTCGGCGAAAGTGCGCGGTCGCTTTATGCCGATGCACGAAAGATGCTCGATCAGGTCATTGCCGAAAAGTGGTTCACCGCGCGCGGGGTGGCGGGCTTCTGGCCCTGCCACCGCGAGGAAGACGATGTCGTCCTCTATCTGGAAGCGGAGGAACGCCATGTGCGCCTGCCCTTCCTTCGCCAGCAGATTCGCAAGAGCAGGGACCGCGCCAACATGTGCCTTGCCGATTTCATCGATCCGCAGGGCGATTGGATCGGCGGCTTCGCGGTCGGCATCCACGGCATCGAACCCCACCTCGCACGCTTTCAGGCCGCGCATGACGATTACAACGACATTCTGCTGAAGGCCCTCGCCGACCGCTTCGCCGAAGCCTTTGCCGAGCGGCTCCACCAACATGTCCGCACCACGCTCTGGGCCTATGCGCCGGGCGAACAGCTGACCAACGAGGCGCTGATCCGCGAACAATATCGCGGCATCCGCCCGGCGCCCGGCTATCCCGCCTGCCCGGACCACTCGCTGAAGCCGATCCTGTTCGATCTCTTGAATGCGACCGAAAACACCGGGATCACGCTGACCGAATCGCAGGCCATGCTGCCCACCGCCGCCGTCTCCGGCTTCTATTTCGCGCACCCCGAAAGCCAGTATTTCGGGGTTGCCCGCATCGGCCGCGATCAGGTGGAAAGCTATGCCGTGCGGCGCGGGTTCGATCTTCCGACCACGGAGCGCTGGCTGCGTCCCAACCTAGATTAAAGGCTCAGTAGATGCCGAGCCGGTCTGCATAGAGCAGCCGACCGCCGGAAAGGTGCCACAACGCTTCGTTGAAATCGGCCTCAGCCATGGCGAAGCAGCCATCGCTGCGGCCAAGCTTGCCCCACTTTTCCAGCATGGCCGGGTTCGCATACCACGCCGAATGCATCACGATGGCGCGGTCCAGCGTATTGCTGTTTTCGGGATCGATCCCGCCCAGCCGGATCGAAGTGCCGTACTTGCCCTTGTACCACTCGTAGGTGATGAACGCCCCGCGCGAGGTGGCGAGGCTGCCGACCTCGTTCGAGAAGCTCTTGAGAAAACCGTCGTGCTCCGGGTCCGAGCCTCGGCCGTGCGCCACGAGGAACGAGCGGACTTCGCCCTTTTCCAGATTGGCGAAATGGAAGCGCGGCATGGCCGAGGGAAGCGCAAAGTCCGCCACGCCAACCATGTCGGTGCGCCACAGCACCGATCCCGCCCGCGCCACCTGTTCGCGGGCAACCCCCAGAATGCGGCGATGCTGTTCGGGAATGCTATAGGGCTGGGCAAACACCCGCGCGGGGGTCACGGCGGCAACCACCGCTGCCGCTGCTCCGGCCAGAAGCCCGCGCCTGTCCACTTGTCCCGTCATGTAGGCAGTTCTACGGCGTTTCAGGCGACATTTCCAGCCTCTGCACCAAGCTGCACCAAAGCGGCACCATCGACGCGCATCACCGTCCATTCGTCCATCATCCGCGCGCCCAGCTTCTTGTAGAAACCGATGGCAGGCTCGTTCCAGTCGAGCACCGACCATTCGAGCCGCGCGCAATCCCGCTCCACCGCAATCGCCGCCAGCTGCGCCAGCAGCGCCTTGCCCAGCCCGCTGCCGCGCGCTTCGGGCCGTACGAACAGGTCTTCCAGATAGACGCCGGGCTTGCCCTCGAAGGTCGAAAAATTATGGAAAAACAGCGCAAATCCCTGCGCCGCGCCATCCACTTCGCCAATGATCACTTCGGCATAAGGGCGCGCTCCAAACAGCTTGGCGCGCAACACCTCATCGTCAAAGCGCACCTCGTGCAGCAGCTTCTCGTAGTCCGCGAGCGCGCGGATCAGGTCGGCAATGAGGGGCAGATCATCAGGTGTGGCGGAACGGATCGAAATCGTCATGCGCGGGCCTTCAACGGAAACACGAGCGCCGCCCTTACCCCGCAATGATCAGCCGGTCACCCTTCAGCGTCACGCTGCCCAGTTGCCGCAAGGCCGATTGCCCCAGCAGGCTGACGGGCAGGTCCGGCACGACCACGGCTGCCACCCCCACAAGTTCGCGCCCGCCGATGGTCAGCCGGTCGATCTCCACCGGGGCGGCCATGCCCGTGCCCGAAGCGGTCTGCAGCATTGGGCGATAGGCCGATTCGTCGGGCTTCAGACCAAGCCGTTCGGCATCGTCCTCGGTCAGCGCGACAACATCGGCACCGGTATCGACGAGGAAGCGCACTGGCGCGCCGTTTACGTCAACATCGAGATGGAACTGGCCCTGCCCGTCACGCGCGATTTCGACAGTCTCAGCGGTGCCGCTGCGCGCCGGGGCGGCAGTCTGCTTGCTCCACGGCGAAGCGGGTCCGGAGCGCGCCTTGTCTGCCGCCCCCGGCTCGATCTTGAGCCCGGGAGCCAGCAGCGCGCTGCCGATCAGCACCAGCCCGGCGATGAGGATGAAGCGGTTCATGACAGACCGCCTTGTGCCCGAAAAGGGGTTAGGAAATTCCCAAGACCGCCGATCAGGCGGTAACTTCAGCCTTCCCTGCGTCGCTCGCCTGCGCTTCCATCTCGGCGGCCTTCTTCTCCACCAGCGCCACGATATGCTCCAGCATTTCCTCGCTCTGCACGGTATGGTCGGTCACGCCCGAAAGGTAGACCATGTGCTTGCCGTTGCCGCCGCCGGTCAGGCCCACATCGGTCTCGCGCGCTTCGCCCGGGCCATTGACCACGCAGCCCAGCACCGAGAGCGAGATCGGCGTCTTGATGTGGCTGAGGCGGCTTTCCAGCGCTTCGACCGTGCGAATCACGTCGAACCCCTGCCGCGCGCAGCTGGGGCAGGAGACGACGCGAACGCCGCGCGTGCGCAGGCCGAGCGACTTGAGGATCTCGAAGCCGACGCGCACTTCTTCTTCGGGTTCCGCCGAAAGCGAAACACGCAGCGTATCGCCGATCCCCGCCCAGAGCAGGTTGCCAAGGCCGATCGACGACTTGACCGTGCCGCCGATCAGGCCGCCCGCTTCGGTAATGCCCAGATGCAGCGGGCAATCGACCGCTTCAGCCAGCCCCATGTAGGCCGCGACCGCAAGGAACACGTCAGAGGCCTTCACCGCCACCTTGTATTCGTGAAAATCGTGGTCCTGCAGCAGCTTGATATGATCCAGCGCAGATTCGACCAGCGCCTCGGGGCACGGCTCGCCGTACTTTTCGAGGAGGTCTTTCTCAAGGCTGCCAGCATTCACGCCGATGCGGATGGCGCAGCCATTGGCCTTGGCCGCGCGCACCACTTCGGCCACGCGCTCGCTCGATCCGATGTTGCCGGGATTGATGCGCAGGCAGGCTGCGCCCGCGTCTGCCGCTTCGAGCGCGCGCTTGTAGTGAAAATGGATGTCCGCCACGATCGGCACACGCGCCGCGCGCACGATCTTGCCCAGCGCCGCCGTGCTTTCCACGTCAGGGCAGGAAACCCGGATGATATCCGCCCCCGCATCCTCGCAGCGGCGGATCTGGTTGATCGTGGCGACGGGATCGCTGGTGAGAGTGTTGGTCATGGTCTGCACCGTGATCGGCGCGTCGCCGCCCACGGGGACATTCCCCACCATGATCTGGCGACTCTTGCGGCGCGCAATATCGCGCCAGGGACGGATCGAAGACATGCGGACGCTTATACCTGCTCCGCTCCGGCAAGGCCATTGGTTTGCGCAAGCATTCGCCGCGCATAAAGAAATTCCGGATCGCAGTGGTTTCCCACCCAGAATTCGATGTCCGCGATCTTGGCAAAGCCATAACGGTGGTAGAACCGCTGCGCCTCGACGTTTTCGCTGTAGACCGTCAGCTGGATCTCGTCCGCGCCCTCGCGCGCCGCTTCGGCCAGCGCCCAGTCCATCAGCCGCTTGCCCAATCCGCCGCCAATACGCGCCGGATCGGTGTAGAGCTGCTTGAGTTCGAGCGGCCTCTGTGCATCGCTGTATCCGGCGGAAAGCGTGCTTTCCAGCACCAGCTTGCAGAACGCGATCAGCGTGCCATCTTCCTCGATCACCGCCACGCGCATGCCGGGATCGGCGATTTCCTTCGCGACCTTGGCGTCGCTGTGCGCGGCTTCCATGAAGGTCGCAAAGTCTTCCGGCTTGTAGAGATACTCGAACTTCGCGCTGACAGCGCGGCGCGCGAGATCGGCAAGAGCGGACGTGTCAGCCGGGGTGGCAAGGCGGAGGACAGATTGCGGAGCAGTGGTCATGCCCCGCGCCATACTGCCGGGCGCGCACAGGAATCAATCGGCCAGCGCGACCTTCGCCGGGCGGGTATAGGGCACGAACTCATCGAACGCGATGCTCCCGCGGAAGAAGAAGCCGTTGCGATCCCGGATCTGCACGATATCGATGCTGCACAGCTGCGACATCGTCTGCTGGGTGAACAGGATGTCGTTCGAATCCAGCGAGGCTGCACCCGAACGAGGCCGCTGGACATAAAGCGTGCTGCCCCAGCCATAGACGATCGCCGTCTTGTCGATGATTCTGGTCGTCTGCACGTAAGGCAGGTTGATGCAGTTCACCGGCTTGCCGGCCACGCGGCCATCGAGCAGCTTGGCCAGCTGTTCCTCACCTGAGAGGCGGGGGCGGGCATCGGCAGCGGCACCGGCCAGCAGCAGTGCGGCAGCGGCCATTGCGAGCCTGGATGCAGTGCGGATCATCGTGTGCGCCTTTCCCAGTGGATGAACCCCAATGGACGATTCAAAGTCTGCGCCGGGCCATCTTAACCCGCGCTGACTGTAGTTTCCCTGAGGCTGCAATACAGGATCAGTAAGGCCCTGCGCCAGCGCACACGCAAGCCGCGCGCGCTCCAGAACGAGACGGGCCTAGAATGAGACTCTAGAATGAGACTGGGCGCCCCTCAGGCCGTGCCGCCCACCGTGAGCCCGTCGACCAGCAGCGTCGGCTGGCCCACGCCTGCGGGCACGCTTTGTCCGCCCTTGCCGCACACGCCGACGCCTTCATCGAGCGCCATGTCATTGCCGATCCCGATCACGCGCGTCAGCACGCTCGGCCCATCGCCTATCAGCGTGGCGCCCTTGATCGGCGCGCCCAGCTTGCCGTTTTCGACGCGGTAGGCCTCGGTGCAGGAGAAAACGAACTTGCCGCTGGTGATATCGACCTGCCCGCCGCCGAAGGACTTGGCGAAAATGCCGTTCTTCACGCGCGAAAGCAGCTCTGCCGGATCGTCGTTCCCGCCCCGCATGAAGGTGTTGGTCATGCGCGGCATCGGCGCATGGGCATACGATTCGCGCCGCCCGTTGCCGGTGGGCGCCAGCCCCATCAGCCGCGCACTCATCCGGTCGTGGATATAGCCCTTGAGAATGCCGTCCTCGATCAGCACGGTTTCCTCGGTCGGCGTGCCTTCGTCATCGATGGTCAGCGAGCCGCGCCGTCCGGGGATCGAGCCATCGTCCACCACGGTCACGCCCGGGGCCGCTACGCGTTCACCCACGCGGCCGGAAAACGCGCTGGTGCCCTTGCGGTTGAAATCGCCCTCAAGCCCGTGGCCGACCGCTTCGTGCAGCAGCACGCCAGGCCAGCCGGGCCCGAGCAGTACGGTCATCTCGCCCGCAGGCGCATCGACTGATTCGAGATTGACCAGCGCCTGCGCCAGCGCGCTATCAATCGCGCGGTTCCAAGTCTCGGCTTCGAACAGATCGTCATAGAGCCGCCGCCCGCCGATCCCGAAGCTGCCCGTCTCGCGCCGCCCGTTCTGCTCGGCCACGATAGACACGTTGAGCCGCACCAGCGGCCGCACATCCTGCGCCACGAACCCGTCGGCCCGCACGATCTCCACCACCGACCAGCTGGCCGCGAGACTGGCGGATACTTGCGCCACGCGCGGATCGCGCGCCCGCGCGGCCGCATCGATGGTCTCCAGCAGCTTCACCTTGGCCGCGAACGGGATGGCATCAAGCGGGGAGGCATCGGTGTAGAGGTGGCGGTTGTTCTGGCGCGGCGGCGCGGCAGGCGCGGCCTGTGCCGGATCGAGCAGCTTCAGCGTTTCCCCGGCGCGCGCAATGGCGGCAGCGGAAATCTCGTTGGCATGAGCAAACCCGGTCATCTCGCCCGAAACACCGCGCAAGCCGAACCCGGCATCGCGCGAATAGTCTGCCGTCTTCAGGCGCCCGTCATCGAAGCCGAAGCTCTCGCTGGCAATGAACTGGAGGTAGAGCTCGCCATCCTCGCAAGCACCCAGCGCCGTGGCGGTCAGGCGCTTGGCCTCCTCAGGCGTGAGCAGTCCGGGGCGATAGAGCAGCGAGCGAGCATCGGGCGTATGGGTCATGCACCGGGATATAGGCAGACCCGCGCCATGATGCCACCGGGATTACGCCTGATCGGCAGGCCCGCCCTTGAGGACAAACCGCCGGTCGCAATAGCCGCACTCGGCATAGCCGCGCTCGTCGATTTCGATCCACACGCGCGGATGGCCCAGTGCAGCGCCGCCACGAATGTCGTCGGCGCCATCGCAGCGCACGCGGGTGCTGGTGGTGATAACAGTCTCGGGCTGGCTGATCGTGCTCATGGCTGCGCGGGTAGCAAACCGCTGGCCCTCATACAAGCTGGGCCGACACGCAGGTGATGCACGCGCCCCCTTTACGCGGCAAGCAGCAGGTTGCAGGGAGATGGCCATGGAAACCACCCCCGCCATCCGCATCCGCGATCTCGTCAAGCGCTATGCCCCCGCCGGCAGCAAATCGGGCGAAGGCAAGCTCGCGCTGGGCGGGGTGAGCTTTGATGTGCCGCAGGGCCAGATCTTCGGCCTGCTCGGCCCCAATGGCGCGGGCAAGTCCACCCTGATCAACACGCTCGCCGGGCTGGTGATGAAGTCCTCTGGGTCGGTCGAAATCTGGGGCTTCGACATCGACAAGGAGCCGCGCAACGCCAAGGCCTCGATCGGCATCGTGCCGCAGGAAATCGTGTTCGATCCTTTCTTCACGCCGATCGAAGTGCTCGATATTCAGGCAGGGCTTTACGGCGTGCCGCCTGCTGCGCGCCGCTCGCTCGAACTTCTGAAATCGGTCCATCTGGCAGACAAGGCGCACGCCTATGCGCGCTCGCTTTCGGGCGGGATGAAGCGCCGCCTGCTGATCGCCAAGGCCATGGTTCACACGCCGCCCATCCTCGTGCTGGATGAGCCGACCGCAGGCGTCGATGTGGAGCTGCGCCGCCTGCTGTGGGAGCTGGTGGTCGATCTCAACAGCCAAGGCGTCACGGTCGTGCTCACCACGCACTACCTCGAAGAAGCCGAGCAGCTGTGCGACCGGATCGCGATCATCAACCATGGCCGCCTCATCACCGACCAGCCGACGCGCGAGCTTGTTGGCATGATG
>JBIPOH010000219.1:0-5691 GCA_044379435.1 Novosphingobium sp. | reverse complement strand
GAGGCCGTTCCTGTGAGCGGCGCCCCCAACTCCTCGAGCGTGGACGCCTCGCAGCGCGCCAGCGGCGGCTATCAGGCCTGGGTGGTCGCGCTGCTCAGCCTCAATTTCGGCATCCTGTTCTTTGATCGCAATGCGCTTAACTTCCTCATGCCGTTCGTGCAGCCCGATCTGAAGCTTTCGAACACGCAAGTCGGCATGTTCAGCTCTGCGCTGTCGCTCACCTGGGCGCTTTCGGGCCTTGCCGTCGGGCGGATTTCCGACAAGCTCGGCTCGCGCAAGCCTGTTGTCGTCGTCGCTACGATTGCCTTCTGCCTGTGCTCGTTCGCCTCGGGCCTCGCCTCCTCGTTCTTCATGCTGCTGGGCGCGCGGCTGCTGATGGGCGCGGCGGAAGGCGGGGTCATGCCCGTCAGTCATTCGATGATCGTGAGCGAAGTCGCGCCCGAGCGGCGCGGCATGGCGATGGGCGTGGCGCAGAACCTGGGGTCCAACCTGCTCGGTTCGGGCCTTGCCCCGCTGCTGCTGGTGCCGGTGGCGGCGGCCTATGGCTGGCGCGAGGGGTTTTACCTTGCCGCTGCGCCCGGCCTGATCACCGCCGCGCTGATCTGGTTCACTTTGCGCGAACCGCCTGCCGAAACGCACGACGAAGCGCAGCCCAAAGTGCCGCTGTCCGAAGCTTTCCGCCACCGCAACGTGGTGCTCTGCGCGATCATTTCGGTGCTGCTCGTCTCCTACCTCGTGGTGTGCTGGGCGTTCATGCCGCTCTACCTCACCACGGTGCGCGGATACTCGCCTGAAACGATGGGCTGGCTGATGGCAACGCTGGGGCTTTCCGCGGGGCTTGGCAGCTTTGTCGTGCCCGCCATTTCAGACGCGGTCGGCCGCCGTCCGGTGATGATCGGCTTTGCCTTCCTCGGCGTGATCCTGCCGCTGGGCGGCCTGTACTACACCGGCTCGGCGTGGGGGCTGGCAGCGATCTTCTTCTTCGGGTGGGGGCTCAATGGCCTGTTTCCGATGTTCATGGCGACGATCCCCTCGGAATCGGTCGACCCGCGCCTGACGGCCACGCTGACCGGCGTTGTGATGGGCGCGGGCGAGGTGCTGGGCGGCGTGCTCAGCCCGTTCCTCGCAGGCGCGTTGGCCGATGTCTATGGCCTGTCCGCTGCGCTGTGGCTGATGCTGGTCTTGTGCATTCTGGCTGGGCTGTGCGCGCTTGGTCTTGTCGAATCCGCGCCGCGCGTCGTTGCCCGCCGCGCTCTCGCTCCTGCCTGACCCCTCACTGCAAAGGACGCGCCCGCCATGACCGCAGTGCACAAGTTCGCCACCGATGGAATTGCCCCGCCCGAGCGCCTCGCGTTCTGGAACACGCTGGTCGACCGCGTCTACAGCGGCACTTACGTCAAAAGCGCGACCGAAGACTTCTCGGGCGAGATGTGGGCATGGCAGGTAGGCGATCTGGCGATGATCCGGCCGCGCTCGACCGCTTCGTTCGTCGGGCGTGATCCGCGTCATACTGCCGATGAGCGCCTGATCCTGCACTTGCAGTGCCGGGGATCGAGCACGCACCGCCAGAGCGGCACCGAAACCACGCTGGGGGCAGGAGACTTCATTCTCGCCTCTCCGCACGAGGCTTATGCGATAGACTTGGCCGCGCACGAACTGCTGGTGGTGGAGTTTCCCCGTGCGCCGCTGGCCGCGCGTTTCCCCGAGATCGACGACGCGCTTCGCCAGCGGATGAGCGGCGCCACACCCGGCGCGCGCGTGTTCCACGATTTCCTCCTCTCGTTATGGCGGCAGAGCGAGCAGGGCCAGGCCGATGCCGACTGGCAAAACGGTGTGAGCCAGGTGTTTTATGACCTGATCGCACTGGCCATGCGCGGGGCCTCAAAGCCCGATGCTTCGGCGCCCGACAACGCGCTGCACCGCCAGGTGCTGGGCGCGGTCGAGGCGCAGCTTGGCGATCCAGCACTGCGCACGCTGGGCCTTGCCAGTGCTTGCAATGCTTCCGTGCGCACGGTCCAGAACCTGTTTGCGGCCATGGGCACCACGCCGAGCGGTTATATTCTGGAACGGCGGCTGGTCTGCGCGGCGGAACGGCTGGTCGCGGCGCCAGAGGCGAGCATCACCGAAGTCGCATTTGAACTGGGCTTCAATGACAGCGCCTACTTCGCGCGCACGTTCCGCCAGCGGTTTGGCGTTTCACCCCGTGAATGGCGGCGGAAATAGGCAGTTTTGCGCGTGAGTCCTGATTGGCCTGCGCTCCAGTGCAAGCCGGTCGGTCCGAAGCGGTTTACGGATTCGAATGCGCATGTTCCGCCGCCAGGGGGCGAGGGGAGCAGTGACAGCAGCTTAGGGAGAGCAACATGAGACGAACAACGGTATCGCTTGCCGTGCTCGCAGCGGCAATGGCCACCCCGGCCTTCGCGCAGAGCACGCCGCAGGCCCAGGCAGAAGCCGCGCCCGAAGGCGGCATCGCGGAAATCGTCGTGACCGCGCAGAAGCGCTCGGAAAACGTGCAGGACGTGCCGATTTCGATCTCGGCCTTCACCGCCAGCGCCCTTCAGGAGCGTGCGGTCACCAGCGTTGCATCCTTGTCGAACATCGCGCCGAACGTGACACTCGATGCCGGTACGCCGTTCTCGGGCTCGTCCTCGGTGCTTTCCGCCTACATCCGCGGCATCGGCGCCAACGACTTTGCCTTCAACATCGATCCGGGCGTCGGCATCTATCTCGACGGCGTCTACCTTGCCCGCTCGGTCGGCGCGAACCAGGAACTGCCCGACGTCGAGCGCGTGGAAGTGCTCAAGGGTCCGCAGGGCACGCTGTTTGGCCGCAACACCATCGGCGGCGCGATCTCGATCGTAACGCACGATCCGGGCAACGAATTCCGCTTCCGCGGCGATGTCACGACCGGCAGCTACAAGCTGTTTTCGGTGCGCGGCACAGTGGATATGCCGATTACGGACAGCCTTTCTTCCTCGGTTGCGTTCTCGATCAAGACCCGCAACGGCTATTTGCGCCGCCTGCCGTTCCCCGGCGCTGAAAACTTTGCGTCGGATCCGATCACGTCGTTCAAGGCAGTCGATTATCAGAACGTCGGCCTCGGCACCGAAGGCGGTGACAACAACTGGAACCTGCGCGGAAAGCTGCGCTACAACGATGGCGGCGCATTCCGGGCCGTTCTCTCGGGTGACTACTCGAACGTCGACACATCGCAGATCGCCAACAAGGTCATCTCGGTCTTCCCGCCGGTTTTCGCCTCCACCTATAACTGCGCAATCGCAGGGGTGATCGCGGCACCGGGTGACACGACCACCTGCGGCGGCGGCCCTCCCTCCTTCGCGCTGTTCGGCAATCGCGGCGGTCTCAACTCGATCAACGATCTGCCTTCGATCTTTGGCGTGAATGCCGATGCCAATCCGAACAACAACCGACTGCCCTATGATAGCCGGTTCGTTACGAACAACATCGACACGAGCTATGCCAACGGCAACAACTTCTCGAAGCTGAAGTCGGGTGGCGGCGCGCTCACGCTGGAATACGACATCGGCGACAATGCCACGATCAAGTCGATCACGGCCTATCGGGAACTGGCCTGGAAGACGGGCATGGATCTTGATAACTCGCCGCTGAACTTCCTGCACACCAGCTTCGAGATGAACCAGAAGCAGTTCAGCCAGGAGCTGCAGATTGCCGGCAGCGCAATGGACAAGAAGCTCAACTACGTCTTCGGCGCCTACTACTTCACCGAATCGGGCGATCTGCAGGATTATGTGACCTTTGCTGAAGGCCTGCTCCAGATCGACGGTCCCAATGATCTCAAGACCAAGAACTACGCGTTCTTCGGGCAGGTCGACTACAAGTTCACCGAACAGTTCGGTATCACGCTGGGCGGCCGCTACACGCATGAAGACAAGGAATTCGAAGGCTTCCAGTCCGATCGCAACGGCCTGACCTACAAGATTCTGAATTTCCTGGGCGTGCCGGGCTGCGAGAACATCACCACGATTTCGGCTGCATGTCAGGCGGCAGGTGGGTTCCCCAATCCGGGTCAGCCGCTGCGCTATTACATTGCGGGCACGCAGAAGAAGGTGTTCAACAACTTTGCGCCCAAGGTCGGCCTGCAGTATCACCCGAACGACGATGTGATGGTCTACGGCAGCTGGTCACGCGGCTACAAGACCGGCGGCTGGACCACCCGTCTGTCGAACCCGCTGCCCTTCGCGCCCGGTTTCGGTCCCGAAGAAGCGGAAACCTTTGAAATCGGCGTGAAGTCCGAACTGCTTGATCGGCATCTGCAGATCAACGTGGCGGCGTTCACCACCGACTACGCGGGCATCCAGCTCAATTCGCAGAAGGGCATTTCGCCCACCGTCCAGAATACCGGCAACGCCCGCATCCGCGGTTTCGAGGTCGAGGTTGTGGCGGCACCGGCTCGCGGCCTGACCTTCACCGGTTCGGTCGGCTTCACGGATGCCAAGTATACCGTGATCTGCGGCGAGGGCGGTGATTTCCCGGCGTTCTGCGAAGGCAACAATTCGTTCGTCGCGGGCAACCCGGTCCAGGCCGGCGTGTTCAAGGGTGCACCGCTGCCCAAGACGCCGAAGTTCAAGTGGAACTTCAGCCCGCGCTACGAGGCCGACCTTGGCAGCCATGGCAGCCTGGTGTTCCTCGGCGACGTTACGCTGACGAGCAGCATGTGGAACGACACCGAGCGGACCTTCCTGCTGCAGCGTCCGCAGACCACGGTGGTCAATGCCAGCGTCACCTACCGCGATCCGGGCAACCGGTGGGAGCTGACCGCGGGCGGCACCAATCTGACCAACGAGCGGTTCCTGACCACTGGTCAGGCGCAGCTTGCAGGCGGCCAGATCTACGGCACCTACAGCCGCCCGGCTGAATGGTATGCCCGGCTTGGCGTGAAGTTCTGATCCAAAACAGGGCGGGTGCCGCAAAGCGCCCGCCCTCTTTCTGTCCGGGAGATTATCGATGCCTGAAACCGCCCATTCCGAATTCTGGAAAGGCATCAAGCCGGTCGAAAAGGTGTTCCGCGAAGGGGCGCTTCCCGAAGTCTATCTTTCCAAGATTGCCGAAGGCGATGAACGCTACTGGGTGCCGATCAGCGAGACGGTGAGTTCGAAGCCGGTCTGGATCAGCCCCTCGAAAAACATGTGGGCCGATGTGCTGATGTCGAAGTCGGCGGGCCTCGTGAACCGCCATTATCACCCGCACCCGATCTGGGCTTACACGATCAGCGGCAAGTGGGCCTACCTCGAGCATGACTGGACCGCGACGGCAGGTGATTTCGTCTATGAAACGCCGGGCGAGAGCCATACCCTCGTCTGCTATGAGCACGAAGATCCGATGAAAGTGTTTTTCGTCGTCTCCGGTCCGCTGATGTGGCTGGACGAGGCGGGCAACACGATCGGCCACTTCGATGTGTTTGACTACATCAAGAACGCGCGCGAGCATTACGACCGCGTCGGCATTGGTGCCGACTATGTCGATACTCTGATCCGATAACCCGGATCCGCTGAAAAGGACCGCCGCCATGAACGTGATGACCGCACCGCCCTCTTCGAAGAAGGAAATTGTCGAAGTTCCCTTTCCGCACCGCGAACTCGTCGCGCGGCTCAGCCCCGGGGGACGCTACATCGACGCGCAGACCGATGTGGACAGCCCGTGGGTTCCGTT
>JBIPOH010000215.1:0-5755 GCA_044379435.1 Novosphingobium sp. | reverse complement strand
GCGCGGTGCGCCTGCGCAGCGGGGCGGTTCTGGCCGAGGGACTGCGCACCGCTGGCACCGCCTATTGGGACGGCAAGCGGCTGCGTCTGCCGCTCGCGCTCAGCGCCGCGCGGTTGCAGACCGGGCAGGCCATGGTCGACCCGCGTCTGCCCGGCGCGCGGCTGACGGGCGATCTGGTGTTGGCAGGGGGCAAGCTCACGTCCGACCGGCTCGATCTCGTGCTCAAGGGCGCCTCAGCCCGGCTCTCGCTCGATGGCGATCTGGCGCGCAGCCGCTTTGCGCTGGGCGGCCCGGTTACCGCGCGCGGGATCATGCTGCCTGATCTGGGCCTCGTCGATGGCGAAGCGCGCGTGGCGCTTACGTTCGGTGCGGCGCAAAGCTGGCTGCTCACGGCCGATGGCGCGGCGCGGATGGCGCGGATCGACAATGCCACGCTCACCACGCTCACGGGCGGCAATCTGCGCGTGCGCGCGGCCCTTTCGCTCGGCGGCAGCCAGCCGCTGATCGTGCGGCGCGGCGATCTTGCTTCGGCCAAACTCACCATGGCGCTGCGCAGCTGGACCCAGACAAACGGCGCGATCACGCTGGTAGGCGATGGCCGCCATCTCGATTACGGCCCCTTCACTTTCGAAGGTGGGCTAGCCCAGGATGGCCCGCGCGCCAGCCTCGTGCTGGCCAATCCGCTGCCCGCCGCCAGCCTCAAGGATGTGCATCTGGCATTGAGCCCCGAAGGGGACAGCTTCCGCATCGAAACCACGGGAGATTCGCGCCTTGGCCCGTTCAGCGGCCTCGTCAGGCTGACTGCGCCGAAAGACGGGCCGGTGCAGCTCGGTATCGAACGGTTTACGGTCTATCAGACCGCGATCACTGGCAGCGCCGAAATCGCGCAGGCCGGCATCACTGGCCATCTCGCGCTGGCGGGCGGCGGTGTTTCCGGGTCCATCGATCTGGCACCTGCGGGGCAGGGGCAGGGCCTCAAGGCAGCGATCACTGCGCGCGGCGCGCGCTTTGGCGGCGATAACCCCATCGCCGTGGGCAATGCCACGATTACTGCAGAAGGGCTGCTGGAGAACGGCAATTCCACGTTGCAGGCCTCACTCAAGGCCGAAGGGATCAGTGCGGGCAAGCTGTTCATCGGGCGGCTAGCGGCCGATGCGGCGATCATCAATGGCTCGGGCAGCGTCACCGCCTCGCTCGCCGGACGGCGCGGCACCAGCTTTGCGCTGCAAGGCACAGGGGCCTTTTCGCCCGACCGGATCGTTGCGTTTGTAGCGGGCGATTATGCCGGCCGCCGGATTTCCATGCCCCGCCGCGCGGTGCTGGAGCGGGAGCCGGATGCGGCGGGCGAGGGGCTGGCGGCGGGCTGGCGGCTCCAGCCCACGCAGATCGATTTCGGCCGAGGCAGCGTGATCGCCAGCGGGCATGTGCTGGGGGGCGCGACCAAGCTCAAGCTCCTGCTCTCGCGGATGCCGCTCTCGGTGCTGGATATCGTGTTGCCCGATCTGGGGATGGGCGGCCTTGCCTCGGGCGTGATCGAGTACGAGAACGATCATCTCGGCGCGCCATTGGGCCACGCGGCGGTCGAAGTGAAGGGGCTGACGCGCTCCGGCCTCGTGCTCTCCTCGCGCCCGCTCGATCTGGCGCTGGTGGCATCGCTGGATCCGGCTGCGCTGCAGGTGCGCGCGGTGGCGCGCGAAGGCACTGCGATGCGCGGGCGTCTGCAAGCGCTGGTCGCCGATCTGCCGCGCGGCGGCACGATGCTGGAGCGGCTGCGCGGCGGCACCTTGAAGGCGCAGCTGCGCTACAGCGGCCCTGCCGAAGCCTTGTGGCGGCTGGCGGCCATCGAAGTGATCGACCTCACCGGCCCGCTGGGCGCTGCAGCCAGCGTCACCGGTTCACTGGACCGTCCCGTGATCACTGGCGCAGTCGCCACGCGCTCCCTGCGCGTGCAATCGAACCTCACCGGCTCCGATGTGCGCGAAGTTGAGGCGAGCGGCAGTTTTGCCGATGCGCGCCTCAGTCTCGCGCATTTCAGCGGCAAGACCGCCGGTACCAGCGGCTCCAGTGGCGGAACGGTGAGCGGCAGCGGCACAGTCGACCTCTCTGACGTGGCCACGCGCGGGGTGGTGGGGCTCGACTTCAGGATCGCGGCCGTGGGCGCGCAGCTGATCAACCGCGACGACATGGCGGCTACCATTACCGGTCCGCTGCGGCTGATCTCCAACGGGATCGGCGGCACGATTGCCGGCCGCGTCCGTATCGACAAGGCGCGCTGGACGCTGGGCCGCACGAGCGTGACCGAGCAGTTGCCCCAGATCGCAACGCGCGAAAGCAATCTGCGCGCCGATATCGCCCCGCCGCGCGCGCCCTACACACCTTGGAAGTATCTGATCGACGCGGCAGGCGCCGACCGCATCGACGTGCGCGGGCTGGGCCTGGAAAGCGAATGGGGCGCCGATGTGCGGCTGCGCGGCGATACCGCAAATCCGCAGATCTTCGGCAGCGCCGATCTGGTGCGCGGCGGCTATGAATTTGCCGGACGGCGGTTTGATCTCACGCGCGGGCGCATCCGGTTTGTCGGCGAAGTGCCGGTCGATCCGCGCCTCGATATCGTGGCGGAAGGCGATGCTAACGGGGTCAGTGCGAAGATTGCCATAAGCGGATCGGCGCTTAAGCCGCAGATCGCCTTCAGCTCGGTACCCGCGCTCCCTGAGGAAGAGCTGCTCAGCCGCATCCTGTTCGGCAGCTCGATCACGCAGATTTCTGCGCCGGAGGCGGTCCAGCTGGCCTCCGCGCTCGCATCCTTCCGCAGCGGCGGCGGGCTCGATCCGATCAATCGGCTGCGCAGCGCTATCGGGCTCGATCGGCTGCGCATCATCAGTGCCGATGCCTCGATCGGGCGCAGCACGTCGATTGCGGTGGGCAAGTACCTGGGGCGGCGCGTGTTCGTCGAACTGGTGACGGACGGACGCGGCTATAGCGCGACCTCCGCCGAATTCCGGGTGACGCGCTGGCTGGTGCTGCTGGGGACGATTTCGACCATCGGCGACGAGAGCATCAACCTCAAGGCCAGCCGGGATTACTGACCAGGGCCGGACAAACGAAACCCCGCGCTGCCGAAGCAGCGCGGGGCCGTTTTGATCAGCATGACCAGCGCTTATGCGCCGGCGATGGTCTTCACTTCCATGAAGTCCTTCAGGCCATAGACACCGCCTTCGCGGCCGTTGCCCGATTGCTTGTAGCCGCCGAATGCACCGCCCTTGACGCCGCCCCACTGGTTGACCGCGACGAGGCCTGCACGCAGGCGGCCGACGATGCCCTTGGCCGTTTCGACGTCGCCGGTCACGACGGCGGAAAGCCCGTAAGCCGTGCGGTTGGCCAGTTCGATGCCTTCCTCGATGCCGTCATAGGTGGTGATTGTGGCCACCGGGCCGAAAGTTTCCTCGCGGAAGATCGTCATGTCCGGCGTCACGTCGGAGAACACCGTCGGGCGCACGTAGTAGCCGCGGTTGACGTTGTCGGGCAGGCCGGGGCCGCCTTCGAGCAGGGCTGCGCCTTCGGCAATCGAGGTGTCGATCAGCGACTGGATCTTGCTCCACTGCGCCTTGTTGACCACCGGGCCGATATGCGCGCCGTCCTCAGCCGGATTGCCGACCTTCACCGCCGCGAAGTAGTTCTTCACGAAGGTTTCGGCTTCTTCCTTGCGCGCCTTGGGGACGAGCAGGCGGGTTGGGGCAATGCAGCTCTGGCCGGTGTTGGCGACCACGCCTTGCAGCGTGCCCGGCAGGGTGGCGGCAAAATCGGCGTCTTCCAGCACGAGGTTGGGCGACTTGCCGCCCAGTTCCTGGTGGACGCGCTTCACGGTGTCAGCCGCGTTCTTGGCGATCTGGATCCCTGCGCGGGTCGAACCGGTGAAGCTCACCATATCGACATCGGGGTGGACCGTGAGCGCGACGCCCACGCCCGGGCCATCACCCTGCACGAGGTTGAACACGCCCGCCGGAACCCCGGCGGCATGCATCACTTCGGCCATGATCATCGCGTTCGAAGGGCATTCCTCCGAGGGCTTGAGCACCACGGTGTTGCCAGCCGCGATGCAGGGCGCGATCTTGGCGCAGATCTGGTTGAGCGGCCAGTTCCACGGCGTGATCGCCGCGACCACGCCGATCGGCTCGTAGACGAAGCGGGCATTCGCGCCGGGCACCGGGTGGCCCCATTCGAAGCCTTCCAGCGCTTCGAGCGTGCCGGCGATATAGCCGATGCCAGCACCGACCTGCGCCGTCCCGGCAAAGCCGATGGGCGCGCCCATTTCTTCGCTGATCACGGCGGCGAAATCAGGAATGCGCTTCTTGTATTCGGCCAGAATCCGTTCCAGCAGTGCCTTGCGTTCTTCCACCGGAGTGGCGGCAAAGGCCGGGAATGCGGCCTTGGCGGCGGCGACAGCCTTGTCGACATCGGCCTGGCTGCCCAGCGTGATGACCGCGCAGGCTTCTTCGGTGGCCGGGTTGATCACCTCGTGGCGCTTGCCGCCTTCGCTGTCGGTCCAGGCGCCGTTGATGTAATGCTGCAGATGCTCACGCATCGATATTCTCCCGCTGTGATTGGCTTTTTGTTGCGATCCGGACACTGGCAAGTCCAGTGCGGCATTGCAACCGATTTGGCGCGGGGCGGCAGACTTCAGAAGCACCCCTCAATCGTCAAACGGGTGCACGCAGCCAGCCGCGCGGCTCCATCAACCCTGCGTCCTCTCTTTATTGCGTAACCCCCTGCTAACCGTTTGTTTCCATCCTCATCCTAAGCATGATGCAATGGCTCTGGATCATGTCAGCCACGGTTCCGCCGCGCGATCATCGGTGCGCAATCTGCGCACGGGATGGATCGCGCTTGCGACGTTCCTTGCGCTCATCGTGCTCTCTGCGCTGCTGGTGGCGGTGTTTTCGCGTTCCACCCGCATTGCCGATGAACTGGCGCGCGAGGACGAACGCGTGCTGGTCGCCCGCTATCTCGATCAGCTCGGCAACTCGATCGTGGCGGCGCAGAAGGTCCAGCTGACCTGGGACGATGCCATGCGCAACGCGGTGCTCAGCGACAATGCGGCATGGGCCAATCACTTCCTCGGCGATTTCGTCTGGAACAACCTCGAGACCGACGCGATGTTTCTGGTCAAGCCGGATGGCACGCTGGTGCGCGGCTGGGCGCATGGCCGTCCGACCACAGAAGTCGGGTTTCAGGAAATGCGCTGGGCGGTGGAAGACATGATCGCGCGCGCCAAGCAGAACGTGCCGCTGGGCGGGCGGCCTGCGGGCATGAAGCGCCTTGCCGATATCGAATGGCCGGTGGCCGCATCCGGCCAGCCGCTCAACCGCTGGGCGGCCACCCCCGTGCTGCGCCACGGGCGGCCGGCATTCCTCTCGGTGGTCGCCATCGTTCCCGATAACGATTACAGCCTGCTGCAGCGCGAGCCCAACTATGTCGCCACGCTGCGCTATCTGGATGGTTCGATCCTTGCGAAGATGGGCACGGATCTGGTGCTGCGCGATATCAGCTTCGTGCCGGGCGAAGCGCAGATTGGCGGGGCCAATGCGGTGCCGCTCATCACTGCGTTCGGTGAGCGCATCGGCTGGATCACATGGACGGCCAAGGTGCCCGGCCCCAAGATCCTGGAGCGCACCGCGCCGGTCCTCGCCATACTCATCCTGTTCTTCCTCGGCGTCGTCGCGGGCGGTGCAGTGATCGTGCGGCGCATGCGCATGAC
>JBIPOH010000216.1:0-5755 GCA_044379435.1 Novosphingobium sp. | reverse complement strand
TGGCCGCAAGACTGCCTGCCGAAAGCCCTGTTCCCGCAATCAGCTGGATACCGCCGCCAAGCGTTGCCGCGTCCCCAAGCGCCAGCGTTGTGCCGGTGGTAACCTCCAGCGCCGCAGTGCCGAAAGGTCCATTGCCTGAAAGGTTGCCCAGCGCCGCTGCGCCGCCCGCCGTGACCAGCACCCGGCCATCGGCCGCCGCAAGATTGCCGCTGATCACATCACCATCGGCCACAAGCGCCAGATTGCCGGTATCCGTCAGCGCGGAGGCCAGCGTGATGGACGTGCCCGCGTTGATGGCGATCCCAGCTGCAGCCTGCACGGCATCTGCAGCGACTGCGCCCGCTGCGCTGATCCCGATGCTGCCTGCCAGCGCGCCTATCGTGCCCGCCGAAACACTGCCGGTCGAGCTCGACAGCGAAACCGCGCCGCCGCCGAGGATAGCTCCGGTCTGGACCGCATTGACCCCGTTCACCGTGATCCCGCCCGTCAGCGCGTTCACCCCGCCGAGCGTGACCGCATCGCTGCCGCCCACCGCAATCGCGCTGCCCGCAATGTCGGCTGCGGAAAGGACACCGCTGGCCGTTAGCGTGACAAGGCCATCGCTGCCGGAAACCGAACCGAGCGACAGCGCGCCGCCCGCCGTGATCGTGGTCGCGAACCCGCCAGTGCCCGTCGTGACATTGCCCGCTGCAACCGCACCAAGACCGTTCACGTCCAGCCCCGCCCCGCCCGACAGATTACCGGTGGTGATGGCCCCGCTTCCAGCGAGCGAAAGGACGTCACCCGCGCTGGCCGAGGCCAGCTGCATGGTGGTGCCAGAGCGCAGATCGATCCGGTCCTCTGCCGCCAGCGCGCCGCCAAGGAGCGCACCGCCCGCACGAACATCGATGGCCCCGCTGGCACCCGGTACGCGGGTGGTGGTGACATCCGCAAGCGAGACATTGCCCACCGAACGCGCCGTGAACTGCCCGGCGGTGGCCACGCCCGCCACATCAATCGATCCGGCAGCGGCAATCGGCGCGGCGGTGAACAGCGCGTTCAGATCATAGGCATCGAGCGGATCGCCGCCGATCGGGGTCATCGCATAGTCCGCCAACAGGACGCGGCCTTGCGCCGCGATGGAGGCGATGGACTGCGCGCCGCCTGCCAGTACGGCGACTTCGCGGGCCGATATCGCCCCCGTCGTCACAGCGCCGGGCGTGAACAGCGTGATATCTTGGGCTGCGGCAAGATCGCCCAGCGTCAGATCGCCGAGGCCAGAAGCGATGATAGCGTATTGCGAACCGGGCACGACCGAGGGCGCGACAAGCCCCGCCGAGACCGATCCGGCCGTGATCGCACCGCCAGAGCTCAATAGCACGCTTGCGCCTGCCTGCAGCGCGCCGCCTGCAACCACACTGTCCGTGCCCTCAAGCACCGCATCCTGCCCCGCCGTCACCGCGCCTGTGGCCAGAGCCGCGCCCGAACCCAGCAGGGCGGAATCGGCAGCGGACACAGTGCCCACCGTGACATTGCCCGGTGCCGTGACCGAAGCGCCGCCGCCAGCGCTGATGGTGCCAAGCGAGACGGTGGTACCTGCGGAGACCGTGCTGCCAGCGAGGTGAGATTGTCGAGCCGGACCCGTCCTACCGCCGCAATAGCCAGCGCAGCGCCGCTGTCGACCGAGAGGTTCCCGAAGATATCGCCAGCGGACAGGAGCGAGATCGAGCCCGAGGCAAACAGCGTGCCCGGCGTTCCGGCAGGCGCCGTGCCGGGAAGCCAGTTGCTGGCAGCAATCGCGGCATTGGCACTGCGCAAGTCCGCACCGTCGAAGGTCGCGGTAAGCGTGCCGGGCGTATCGAACACGAAATCACCGGTCAGTGTGGTGTTGCCGCCGGAAAGCGCGATGACCGACGGTAGCGCGCCCGACGCAGCCGAACCGGTCGCCTGAAACGAAAGCTGGCCAGCGCTGATCGAGCCGCCATTCAGCCGGAAGCTTATTGGCTGATCGAGCAAGGTCGCGGCCCCGACTGTGCCGCCACTGCCGCCCGCGATAAAGGTGCGGAACTGCAGATTGGTGCCCGTGAGGCTGCCGGCCTCCACACTGAGGCTGGTGCCGCTTCCCGAACCGCCCATTGTGGCTGCACCGCCCGTGCCGGTTCCAGCGCCGCCCAAACCTCCGAGCGCACTAGCCTCGACGATCGCGGCCCCGCTGAAGGTCGCCGATCCGCCTTGCACGGTCAGGCTCGCACTGCCGCCTGTCGCGCCCCCGCCCGCGGCTGGCGCGCCGGGCGTAGCGCCCGTGCCGCCTGCTCCGCCCAATCCGCCCGCACCGTTGGCGCTGGCCGTGGTCGCCCCGAAGCTGGCAGAGCCCGCAGCTGCCCCGCCCGTGGCAAGCCCGCTCACCACGCCAAGATTGACCGTGCCGCCCACGCCCGCGCCGCCAGCGCCGCCATTGCCGCTTGGTCCGACGCTCACGGCACTGCCTCCAGCCCCGCCGGCACCGCCCTGGCCATTCGCCGTCAGCGACAGTCCGCCAAGGCTGAGCGCCCCGTTGCCCGCTTCCGCCAAGGCGCGCGCTTGCCCGCCCGTGCCAGTACCGCCCGCGCTTCCGGCAGTGGCAAACAGGGCGGGCGAACTGCCCGCGCCGCCCGTGCCATCCGCCGCAATCACCGTGCCTGCAAAGGTGACGCTCGAACTGCCCTCAAGCGCGCTGTAGGCGATGACTTCGGCCGTGCCGCCAAGACCGATTCCCGCATTGCCGCCGCTCGCACTCGCCCCGCCCGTGCCATAGGCCTGCACACCAAGCGATGCGCCGCTGACCGAGCCTTGCGCCGCGCTGACCGCCGCAAGGCCGCCCGCGCCATTGCCGCCCGTTCCGCCCTGCCCGCCGACGCCGTAGGCCAGTACACTGGCGGCCCCTGTCACTGCAATCGATCCGGCCCCGCCAAGCGCCAACCCTTCGCCCGCGCCAAGGCTGGCAACGCCGCCAATCCCCTCGCCGCCAAGCCCGCCGGTTCCTGTCGCGCTCGAGACGCCAGAATCATCGAGCGCCCCGGCCCCGCCGGTGCCGCTGGCATCGACCGTCAGGGCCGCGCGCGCCGTCAAGCTGCCGCCGGTTGACTGCACGCCCGCAAATCCGCCAATGCCGAGTCCGCCGCCCTGGCCCCGATCCGGAACCGCAGCCCCGCCCCGCCCTGTGGCATCGACGGTAACTGCCTGAGTGACCGTAACGTTCATCGAAGGGGTCAGGTTGAGCAAGGCCTGGCCGCCAGCGCCCGCGCCGCCTTCCACCCCGCAGAACGTGAAGCAGCCGCTGCTATCCGCGCCGGTTCCGCCCGCCAGCACATCCAGCGTGCCGCCCACGGTCAGCGAACTTGCTGCCGCACCGTCAGACGCGATATCGGCCAGGCCGCCCGTCCCCGCGCCGCCAATCAGACCGCTGTCGAGCGCCTCGCCGCCAAAGCCGCGCGCACGGACCGACGCATTGCCGGTGACAGCCACTGTCCCGCCGTTCTGCAGCAGCATGAACGCAGTGCCGCCTGTGCCTGATCCAGTTATGCCACTCGCCGCACTGCCCGTCGCCTCGCCCACCCCATCGGCAGTCAGCACGAGGTTGCCCCCGGCCGATGCCGTCCCGCCGTTGGAAACCACGAGGGCTGCCTCGCCGCCGGTCACATCATTTCCGGCAAAGCCGGTGCGGCTGGCATCAACGGTCACGCTGCCCAGCACCGTCATCCTGCCCCGGCTGACCTCGACTCGCGCAGGCGTGCTGTCGGTTGGAGTATTGCCAAAAACGAACCCGGCATCGAGTGAGCGGACCGTCAGATCGCCGTCGATATCGAGCGTGGAACCCACGCCCGAAACGGTAACAAAAGCAGCGTTCGCCGTCTCGGAACCGGGATCCTGAACGCCCGCAAGGCTGACATTCGAAGCGAAATCGCCCGCCTGCCCGGCTTGTACGCTCAGCGAGGCTGCTCCGGTCGCCTGCGCGGTCACCTGCGATGTCGCGGTGATCGCCCCGATCGTCAGCGTGGAGGCAACCGGCGCGCTGGCGGCAGACCGCGTAGCGCCGATGACGCCATTGGTGACGTCATACCCTGCCGAAAGCACGATGGCATTGCCATCGACATCCGCTGCACCGGCCACCGCGAAGCCCAGCGTGCTGCCAGCCCTGATCGCCATGGTGATCGCATCGTTGCGCGGCACCGCGACGAAATAGACTCGGTGTGCCGCCGCCGCGTTGCCTGCCGGGCCGGTGATCGAGCCAGTGTTGTTGACCACCTGGCCGATCGCGCTGGTGCCCTGATCGATCTGGATGTCGAACAGGCCGCTGGGCCGGAACGTGATGGTCGAGGCATCCGCCGCCACGATCACGGCCGACCCATCGACGTTGATCGTGCCCGACTGGATCACTCTGGGCGCCACGAGCGCAACATAGGCGCTGCTGGGCCCGGCGGTGATCTGCGCGCCGGGGCTGATTTCCACCCGGCTGCCGGGATTGGCCGGCAGGAACGAATAGGTCCCCCCGCTGCCAAAGGTTCCCGCGGACAGGTTGACCGGCAGATCCGAGGCCGTCAGCACCAGATTGCCGACGTTGAACACACCGGTCGGCCCGACCAGAATGCCGCCGGGACTGTAAAAGAACAGCGTGCCGCCGCGCGTCGTCGCGCCGGTTGCCGCATTCGCCAACTGCGAAATCACCGTGCCATTGAACTGTGCCGGGCGCGTGACGTCATTGGGAATGATCCGGTTGAGCACCGCAAAGTCGGATGCGTTCCCGTTCACATACGTGGCTGTTGTCCCGGCCGGCTGAAAATTGATCGGCCCGCTGCCGGCAGCTTCATTGGTATTCCAGTCGATCACCGCGGATGGGGTATCGACAATCACATTTGTCTGCCCCGCCGTCGCGACATCGATAATCGCAGATCCCGCAGTGATCGTGCCCGTCGCATTGAACGACTGGGCGTGGGCCGCTCGTGGCGGCGCGGCTGCCAGCATCGCAGCAACGGCGAGCAGCGAGGCGCTGGTTGAAAGAACACGGCGCATCAGCGGCCTCCCCATGGCACGAGGCGCGTGGTGAGCGACACCAGCAGGCGCGGCGCGGGTCTCCGGGCGGGCAGCCCCGCCCGGTCAAGCGGCACGGCAAGGCTGGCGTCAAGCCGGAAGCGGCTGCCCAGATCGGCCCGGAAACCGCCGCCAACGGAGGTCAGCCGCTCTGCCCGGCCCGCACCGCGATCCCAGGTCCACGCAGCATCGGCAAACACGAAAGGCTGCACCACCGGTCCTTCACCCCTGCCAATGGCCAGATGCGGGCCGCGCAGTTCGGCAGCCATGCCCAGCCCGCTGTCGCCCGTGATCGTACCCGGATCATAGCCGCGCCCGACCGTATAGTTGCCCGGCGCAAAAGCCTCGAAACCGAACACCTTGCGAAAGCCATATTGCCCGCGTGGATGCAGCGAGAGCGAGAAGCGGCCCAGCGCGCGTTCGTACTCGATCTCGGCGCGCAGCACAGTCGCGGCGGGTGTCGCATCGAAGCGGCTGGTCGGCACGCGGCTGCCACAGGCGGCGCCAAGGCACGCCGCGCTCGCGCCAAGCCCGGCAACGCCCTGCCGCAATTCGAGCGAACCGTTCACGCGCCAGTCTGGCATGGCGCTGGCCGTGTCCAAGCGGTCAAACTCCAGCTTGGCCCAGAAGACCCTGAGCCGGTCGCGGCTGAGCGGCGCAATCAGGGTGGCCGACTGGTTGAGCAGATCGAACCCGCCGCCCAGCCAGA
>JBIPOH010000212.1:0-5822 GCA_044379435.1 Novosphingobium sp. | reverse complement strand
CACCATCACGCGCGCGCCGCCCTGGCGCAGCGAGGCGGCCGAACCCTTGCCGACATCGCCGAAGCCGGCCACGCAGGCCACCTTGCCGGCCAGCATGACGTCAGTCGCGCGGCGGATCGCGTCGACCAGCGATTCCTTGCAGCCATAAAGGTTGTCGAACTTCGACTTGGTCACGCTGTCGTTCACGTTGATCGCGGGGAACGGCAGCTTGCCGTCCTTGGCGATCTGATACAGGCGGTGAACGCCCGTGGTGGTCTCTTCCGAGACGCCCTTGATAGCCTTGACCGTCTCGGTGAGGTAGCCCGGCTTCTTCTTGAGGAACGCGGTCAGCGCGCGCACGAACTCGATCTCTTCGGCGTTGCTGGGTTCAAACAGCGCCTCACCAGCTTCCACGCGCGCGCCCCACAGCGCGAACATCGTGGCGTCGCCGCCATCGTCGAGGATCATGTTGGCCGTGAGGCCCGAACCATCGATGTCCCAATCGAAGATCGAGCCAACATAGTCCCAGTATTCCGCGAGGCTTTCGCCCTTGATCGCGAAGACCGGCACGCCCGAAGCGGCGATGGCAGCGGCGGCGTGGTCCTGCGTCGAGAAGATGTTGCAGGTGGCCCAGCGCACATCGGCACCCAGCGCGGTCAGTGTCTCGATCAGCACGGCGGTCTGGATCGTCATGTGGAGCGAGCCGGTGATGCGCGCGCCCTTGAGCGGCTGCGCAGCGCCGAATTCCTCGCGCAGGGCCATGAGGCCGGGCATTTCGGTTTCGGCTATCCGGATTTCGGCGCGGCCGAAGTCCGCAAGGCCGATATCGGCGATCACATAGTCTTTCCGGGCGTCAAGCACGCTGGCCACGAGGCAGTCTCCAAATTTATGCGTCAAACGACGAAAGGCCCGCCAAGGGGGTGGGCCGTCTGACGCCTCCTTTAGCGGGCCCGTAGCCTTTGCGCAATTACTATATAAAGAAGTCTTTATATCATATTCGGACAAGCCCTCAGCGCGGCATTTCAACCATTGGCATGGCCGCCTCACGGTGCAGCGGTTGCGCTGTCACACGCTGTGCCTATATCGACTCTCGCGCATCAACGCACACCTGTTGCAAACAGGCCCATTTCAGAAGGAATTTGCCGATGACGATTGCGGTTGGAGACAAGCTGCCCGACGTGAAGCTGGTGAAAGCCACGGCCGACGGCATCGACGCGGTGCAGTCCGCCGAATACTTTGCCGGCAAGCGCGTTGCGCTGTTCTCGGTGCCGGGTGCCTTCACCCCCACCTGCTCGGCCAAGCACCTGCCCGGCTTCGTGGAAAAGGCCGCCGAGATTCGCGCCAAGGGCGTGGACGAGATCGCCTGCACTGCCGTCAACGATCCGTTCGTGATGAAGGCCTGGGGCGCAGCCTCGGGTTCGGCCGATGTCACCATGCTGGCAGACGGCAACGGCGATTTCGCCAAGGCGCTGGGCCTGACGATGGACGGCTCGGGCTTTGGCCTCGGCATTCGCGGCCAGCGTTTTGCCATGGTTATCAACGACGGCACTGTCGAACAGCTGCACGTGGAAGCGCCGGGCGACTTCAAGGTTTCCGCTGCCGAGTATGTGCTCGAGAACCTGTGACGTAATAAATCGTAATACTCATGCCGCAGTGCAGCGCATACGGCGCTGATCTGCGGCATGAATTGCCCCTGAAATTGCCCGTTTGCGGGCTTGACGACTGTCAAATATTCGCCATCCTCGCCTCGCTGCACCGCACAATGGGGGCGTTGATGGACGGTATTCGAGTCGGGAAGCGCGTGGTCGGGACCCAGTCCCCGGTCACTATCGGGTGGGACAACATCCCCAAAGTCGAAGGCGGCCCGTTCAAGCGCCTGTTCTTCACCCTGTTCCAGCCTGCCGTGCTCTTCGGCATGGTTGCGTTCTGGTATTATGCACCCAATTCGATTGCCAAGGCCTCGACCGCGATCGGCATCGGCATCGGCTTCCGCCTGATCCTGCAAATCCTCGAACTGACCAACCCGCGCCATGAAAGCTGGCGTATCACGTGGAAGGAACTCGCCACCGACCTGTTCTACGTCGGGATATCCTACACGCTGGTGAACTTGGCCGAAAACTACATCGGCAGCGACGTGGCGGTCGAGGCGATCCAGAAGGGCATGGACCTTGAGAAGTTTGCATGGTTCACGGGTCTGCCGCTGCTGGTGCAGGCATTCCTGATCCTGTTCATCTTCGATTTCGGGCAATACTGGATGCACCGGGGCATGCACAACTGGTACCCGCTGTGGCTGCCGCATTCGGTCCATCACTACATTACCCAGCTCAATGTTCACAAAGGCGCGGTGGGCAACCCGGTCGAACTGTTCCTCATCGGCCTCGGCATCGGCGGACTGTTCGATTTCCTGCCGCGCGCGTTCCTGCTGGCGGGCGCCATCGGCATGTCGGTCGGCGCGTATCAGCACATCAACGTGCGCTTCAACACCCCGCGCTGGTGGCGCTTCGTGTTCAACACGACCGAACATCACAGCCTGCACCATTCGCAGGATTTCGAATCAACCCGCAGCAACTATGCCGGCACCTTCATCCTGATCGATCGCATGTTCGGCACCTGCATCGACGGTGAGGCGGAGCTTTTGGGCATGGAAGGCGGCCGCCGCATGTCGATCCGCGAACAGATGCTCTATCCCTTCACCGAAGGCTGGAAGGCCTACAAGCAGCGCAGATCGCGCGAACCGTTCTTTGCCGATCCTTCCGCGGTTCCGGCGGAATAAGGCGTGGCTTCGCTCAGTGCGTCCGGGATGCAGTCCCCTGCCGAGACACGTTCGCTCCTGCGCCTGATCGACTGGATCTGGCACATCCGGGGCGAAGTGCCTCTTCCCCCCGGTCAGAGTGTCGATGAAGCGTTCGCGAGGCTCGATCCGCTGTTCACGCACGCTGGCACGGTCCATGCCCGGATGGGCGAGACGCTGGTCATGACCAAGCAGGACCCGCTGGCGCAAGACCCGCTCTCGGTTGTCGATTCAGGCACGCTGCGCATCGCGGCGGCCGGCGAAGGCGCGGTGCTGCGCTATCATCTCGTCAGCCGGGTGCTGCTCTACTGTTTCTTCGCGCCGCTGCTGTTCCTGGCCGTCGGGCAGCTCACGGCTGCGCTCGGCAAGCTCGAAAAGCCGCCGGTCGAGGAACAGGCAGACAAGAAGAAGGACAAGAAGGCGGAGCTGAAGCTCAATCCCGTCGATCAGTTCCTCGGCGCCCCCGCACCAGAAAAGCCCAAGGACGAGAAGAAGGACGCCAAGAGCAAGAAGGATGGGGACAAGAAGGCAGGCGAGGAAAAGGAGAAGGACAAGTTCTCCCCCACCCCGGCCTATGTCTTTGCCGGGATTTTCGCCGCGCTGTGGCTGCTGGGCCGCCTGCTGGAGCCATGGCTGATCCGGCGACTGTTCGCGCGCAAGCTCGCAGAATGAACGCACGGCACGCCTTCAGAAGGCGAAGCGCACCCGCGCGATGATCCTGTCCGCACCATCCTGCGGCACGGCAAAGGGTGAAATCACCGGCACGCCCGGGTCGATATCCGTCCCCGTATAATCCAGCCCGAAGGTCAGGGGATAGCGGCTATATTCCGCGCCCAGTTTCCAATCGGCATAGTCTCCCGCAGGACGCAGCCGCGCCGCGCGCGGGGCATTCCCGCTGCCGGTCGTGTATCCGGCACTTGCCAGCAATGTGATCGGCAGACCGGGCAATCCGGCATCCGCCGCCACGCGAAGGTGCAGATTATCGCCGCCGATGGTGCTCTGCGATGGCGCGTACCAGGCCGTGGCCGAAACGCGCAGCGGCCCGATGCCATAGCGCGCGCCCAGAGCCAGCTCGCCATAATCCATCGCCGCTGCCGCGCCGCCAAACACATGCGCGATTGCCTCGGTGCGCAAGGTGACCGCGCCAAGCGACCAATCGCGCCCCAGCGCCACATCGGCCACCACGTCTGCCCCGGCGTGGCGCGGTGCGCCGCGCAGCGCCGCCACGCGCAGCGAGGCATCGAACGGACCGGCATCAATCCGCGCATCAGCAGAGGCCGATGCCCCGCCGCCGCTCCAGCTGAGCCCGGCGCGCACTTCGTTGCTGGCCGCTTCGGCTCCGGCATCGAACAATTGCGCCCGCGCCGGAGCTAGCGGCAGCAGCATGGCCGATGCGCCCAGCAGCGCACCGGCCAGCATTCTGACTGTGTATAGCATCACAAAGGCGCCTCAGCCCCCGCGTGATGCCTCATGCAGGCGATCTGCATCGGCAAGGATCATCGCCCGGTCCTGCTCGACCAGCGCCATCATCGCCGCGTGGATATCAGCCTTGTGCCGCGCGACGATACGCTCGCCGCCGTTTTCGCGGTCAGGACACCAGCCCGGGGAGGAACCCTTCACCACATCGCTGCGGACGAGCGAACGCCGTGCCTCGTGCCCAGAACTCAGGCGGGCGTGGCGTTCAACCGCCAGCGAAACTGTCCACCGGCAGCTGAGCGAGCTAGGCCGCCCGGCCGCGCCGGCGCTCCCGACCTGCTTCATCGCCACCTGCGTCCTGCCCGCATAATCGGCGGCAATCGGCCCGGCAGCATGATCGATGGCGGCCTGGTGCTCCATGGCCTGCGCCGGAGCGCCTGGCGCCACAGCGACTGTCATTGCCGCAACGATGGCGGCAAGCGCGCACTTCTTCATGGGTCTGTCTCCTGCAATGGCCCGGCTTTTGTCCGGGTCCGATTGCAAGGTAGGCGCTTTCAAGTGTTCAAAAAACGTCTGCTTGGTAATAATTCATTGCTGCAATCCGCATCAGCGCCGCCAGCCGCTCAATAGCCCATCAGGCTCAGCACTTCCTTGCGGCTGCGGTTGTCTTCAAGGAATGTGCCCATGAGGCGGCTCGTCACCATGCCCACGCCGGGGGTGCGCACGCCGCGCCCGGTCATGCACCCGTGCTGCGCCTCGATCACCACGGCCACGCCGTGAGGCTTGAGGTTATCCCAGATGCACGTGGCAACTTCTGCCGTCAGCCGCTCCTGGATCTGCAGCCGCCGCGCATAGGCGTTGAGCACGCGCGCCAGCTTCGAAATGCCCACCACCTTGTCCCGGGGTAAATAGGCAATCGCGGCCTTGCCGATGATCGGCGCCATATGGTGTTCGCAGTGAGACTGGAACGGAATGTCCTTGAGCAGGACAAGTTCGTTGTAGCCGCCCACTTCCTCGAACTGGCGGGCCAGATGCATCGCCGGTTCCTCGCCATAGCCCTGACAGTATTCCTTCCACGCACGGGCCACGCGGCGCGGCGTATCGAGCAGGCCTTCGCGATCCGGATCATCGCCCGACCAGCGGATCAGCGTGCGGATGGCATCCTGCACATGTTCGGGCACCAGAATCTTGCCATCCTCGCCAAGATTGTCGTCGCCAAGGTCGTGATCATCGTGTCCATGGTGGACGGGCATTTCGGGTATGCTCCTGGTGGGGACGGCGCGCCGGGAGGCGGCCGGGATCACTTGCGCTGCCGGATTACTTGCGCTGAATCACGATCTCGTCGGGATGCGCCACATTGAGATCGGAGCGCAGCAGTTCTCCGACCAGATCGGGATCGGCATGGCGCGGATCGAGCAGGTTGACCCGGTTGCGCAGCCGGTCCCGCTCTGCCTCAAGCTGCTTCACTTCGGCCTCGCGCTGTTCGAGCATACGGGCATTCTCGGTCCAGGCCAAGACCCCGCTCGGCCCCGCCAGCGCCACCGCACCCAGCAGCAGCAGCGCGACCAGCGCGAAGCTTTGCGTCAGGCTTTCGCGTGGCAGCTTGAGGTGGGACTTACGCCGTTTCATCAAACTG
>JBIPOH010000211.1:0-5825 GCA_044379435.1 Novosphingobium sp. | reverse complement strand
CACGAACGTGACGAAGCCAAGCACGCTGCGCCACAACGGGCCGCGCCAGATGCGGAACACCACGACATACTGCATCAGCGTGGTGATGAGCATGGTGCCAACCACGGCAAGGCCATAGGCCGGAAGCATTGCCGCAGAAGCGCGAAAACCGACGACGAGCACGGCGACCATGGCCGCAAGCGCCCAGTTGATGGCCGGGATATAGATCTGCCCCCGCGCATGCGACGAGGTATGGAGAATGCGCAGGCGCGGAATGAAGCCGAGCTGGACCGCCTGCTGGGTGATCGAGAACGCGCCGGAAATGACTGCCTGACTGGCAATGATCGTGGCCAGGGTGGCGATGACCAGCAGCGGAATCGTGAGGTGGCTGGGCACCATGTGGAAGAACGGGTTATCGGCAAATTCCGGATGCTGGATCAGCATCGCCGCCTGCCCCATGTAATTGAGCAGCAGCGCCGGCACGCAGATGATCAGCCAGGCCGCCGTGATCGGGCCGCGTCCAAAGTGGCCCATATCGGCGTAGAGCGCCTCCGTGCCAGTGACCGCGTAGACGATCGCGCCTAGCGACAGGAACGAGAACAGCGGATGGGCGGCGAAATAGGCCCACATGTACCAGGGATTGAGCGCGCCGAGCACGGCAGGATGCTGGACGATATGGCTGATGCCCATGGCCGCAACCACGGTGAAATAGACCAGCATGACGGGGCCGAACAGGCGGCCGACTTTCTCGGTGCCGCGATGCTGGATGGCGAAGAGGCCGATGAGAATGGCCAGCGCGATCCAAACGATCCACGGCTTGAATGCACTGCTGACGACGCCAAGCCCCTCCACCGCCGAGATGACCGAAATGGCCGGCGTGAGCATGGCATCGGCAAAAAACAGCGCAGTGGCGAACAGCGCACATACCAGCAGCCAGCGCTTGGGTGCTGCGGCGCCGAGTTCGCGGTGGATCAGCGCATAGAGCGCAAGGCTGCCGCCCTCCCCCCGGTTGTCGCAGCGCATGACAATCAGCACGTACTTGATCGTGACGACGAAGACGAAGAGCCAGAAGATCAGGCTGACCACGCCGTAGAGATCAGTGACATTGGTCACGAGGCGATAGCGCGGATCGAGCGTGGCTTGCAGTGCATAGAGCGGGCTGGTGCCGATATCACCGAACACCACACCAAGCGCACCGAGCGTGAGCGCGGCGCGGCTGGACGGATGCGGGCTGCCGGAAGGATCGGATTCCGGGGCGGAGGGGCGGGGCGAGTGCAGCGTCATGCCGCGCTCGTTGCGCCCGACGGGCATTAAGTTTCCATGTGGATTGCAGTCTGGCGCCTGCGGTGAGGGCGCGACTTTCCGCGCGGCGCCGCCTAAAACATGGGCATGAACCAAAGCACGCTCCCGGGCTTCGCCATGCTGCCTCCACGCCCGACCTGGCAGAGCACGGGTGCCGTAGTGGCCATGCTTACGCTGGCCACGGCCATCGGCGCAGCAATGGCGGCGCGCTGGGAGAGTTTTCCGGTAGTTCTGCTCTATCTGCCCCCCGTGCTGGCGGCAGCGACCTTTGCCGGGCGGTGGCCGGCGCTGATCGCGGCGGTGGCCGCCACGCTGGTCTACAACTTCTTTTTCACCGAGCCCTATTACACGCTGCTGATCCACAGCCCCGGCGATGCGGTGACAGCAGCCATGCTGCTGCTGGTCGGGCTGGTGACCAGCCAGCTGGTGAGCTCGCTGCGGGTTCAGGCGGAACTTGCCGCATTTCATGCCAGCCGAAACGCGACGATTGCCGGGTTCGCGCGCCGGCTGCTGCCGTGCAGCGACGAGACAGCGATCGCCGAAGTCGCGGCGGCGCAGCTGGCGAGCATCTTCGCCTGCCATGCCTGCGTGGTGGGCGCGGCAACCGAGCAGCCCGGGGCGCGGCTGCTGGCTGGAGCCGCAGGCGTGGACCGGCTGACCCCTGCCGATCTGGCCGTAGCCGCTCAGGCGCTGGCCAGCGGCGCCGCGACAGGGCGGGGCATCGCCGGGGGCAGCCTGACCGATTGGCAATTCCACCCCGTGCGCGCGGCAGCGGGCGTGCTGGCGGCAGCAGGTCTGGCGCGCAGCGACGGTGCGGCGCCCGTCTCGGAAGACGGCCTGTCGCTGCTGGACAACCTGCTTGACCAGATGGCGCTGGCTCTAGAGCGGGCGCGGCTGGAAAGCCTGGGGCGCGAGAACATCGTGCTGCGCGGGCGCGATGAGCTGCGTTCGGCCCTGCTCGGTTCGATCGGCACCGATATCCGGCCCCGGTTGCTGAGCATCGCGGCGGCGGTGCGGACGCTGCAGCGCGCCGGAACGGCGGACGGCGAAGTGCTTCATGCCATTGCCGGGGAGACCGCCAAGCTTTCGGGCTTCATCGACAATCTGGCCGACCTTGACCTGACGCAGGATCAGGACCCGCTGGTGTTCGGCGACGTTGCGATTGACCTCTATCGGCGCACGGCGACGCGGGGCGGCGCGGCGGTGCATCTCACGCCCAAGGAATTTGCGGTGCTGGCCGAACTGGCGCGCAATGCCGGGCGCGTGCTGACCCACCGCTATCTGCTGCGCGCAGTGTGGGGCCCGGCGCATGAAGAGCATGTCGACTAGCTGCGCGTGGCGATCACCGCGCTGCGGCGCAAGATGGGCGATGGCAAGAATGGCTGGCCGCTGATCGTCAACGAACCAGCCGTGGGCTATCGGCTGCGGACCGACGGCGCCTGATCACGCTGCCTTCTGAGGCCGGTTGATGGCGCTCAGGTCCGTTTGGGCAACGCGTCCCACACGCTCCAGGGGATATCGCGCCCGGGCCACGCCACCTGCCTGAAGGGCCACTTCATGGCGATCCATGTGTGCGCCCAGACCGCCAGTTGCTGATCGAACCCGGCATCGTGTTCGGCCTTGGTCACCCAGATCCGCACGACCGCATCATACCCTGCCACCGGGCTGGGCGAGACATAGATGCAGCCGCGCTCGCGCTTCCCATCGGGCGTGAGCACGGCATAGGCGAAGCTTTCCCGCGCAGCGAAACGGGCAGCCTCGGTCTGCATGTCAAGCAGGGCCTCGGCATCGGTAATGCCGGGGTGCGGCCATGCGGTGCTGCGCGTGAAGGTCTGCTGCAAATGCTCGATCGAGGACATGTAGGCATCGAAATCGATCTTCACGAGATCGGGACCGAGCGGCTGGAGCCGGAAGCCCGGCCCTTCGGCGCTGGTGGGGACGGCAAAAGCTGGCGCGACGAACGGAAGCAAGGCGGGCGCGCTGGTCGAAGGCGCAGGAGGCGCCTGCTCTGCCGCCCGGACAAGGCCCGGCGAAGTGGCCAGCAGCAATGCGGCAGCGGCGAGTGTGATGCGCTTCATCGGTGGCAGTCCCCTTCGTGTTGCACCTGCGAAGGTTTCACGAGTGGCGGCTGCGGGCAAGCCGGAATTGCGGGTCAGGCCGCCTTTGGTGTTTCGGCCAGCAGGGCAGCGGCGCGGCGCAGCGCCGGGGCAACCGGCCAGGCCGCCACCAGCCATCCCGCCGCCGCGCAGCCCAGCGGAACGGCCAGCGCCAGCAGCGGAGCGGATATGCTGGCCAACCGGTCTGCCGCGAAGGCAGCGCCAAAGGCACCGGCAAGCGGCAGCAGCACCAAACGCGCCGCTTCGCCAAGCGCGGCATGTTCATCGCGGCGAAGCGCCATGAGGCCAAGCGCTGCCGCCGCCAGCACCGCGACCAGCGTGGCCGCCACTGCGGCTCCCATCGCGCCCAGCGGCGCGGCCAGCACGGTGAGCGCAGCCGTGGCAGCGGCGGCGGCCGTCTGCACCATCAGCACGCGGCCCTGCCGGTCTGCCACGACCAGCGCAGCGGACGCGATGGCGGTAACCAGCGCCGCCATGCGCGCAAGGCAGAACACCGCAACCACCGGGCCAGCGGCGGCCCAGGCCGGACCGAGCGCAAGCGGCACCAGCCGATCAGCAAACAAGGCGAGCACGGCCAGCGCGGGCCAACCGAGCACCGCGAACAGCCCGGTGAGCCGCAGCCATGCGCCGGGCCTTGCCGCATCCTCACCGCGCGCGCGGTGCGCTGCCAGCGTGGTGAGCGCGAGCATTCCGGCGGGCTGGACGAACATGTCTGCCAGCGCGGTGACCATGCGGTTGCTGGCGCGATAAAGCCCTGCTGCGGCGGGCGAAAAGACAACGCCAAGGACCAGATCGCCGCTGTAGTTGGCGAGGAACCCGACGAAAACCGAGCCAAAGCGGCTGGCCGACCAGCGCAGAACAGCGCCCGTTTCGCCCGGCACAGGGCGCGCAAACACGAAGCGTGGGCCAAGACCGCCCAGCGCGAGGATGAGCAGCGCGGTGCGCACGTAGATCTGCGCGACCAGCGCCCAGAGGCCCCAGCCCACCAGCAGCAGCAGGATCGCGGCGAGGCCCGCTTCGACTTCGGCAACGACGGTGATCGCATAGTAGCGCCGCACCGCGCCGCTGCGCAGCATCGCGGCTTCGGCAAAGGCGGCGAGCGCGGCCAGCAGGACCGACGGGGCCAGCGCAAGGATCACCGCGGAAACGCCGCTGCCCTGAAACAGCAGCGGCGCGGCAAGGCCAAGCAGCACGAGCGCCGCCGTCCACCCCGCAGCGACGGCGATGACCGCCACGAGACAGGCGCTGGCGGTGCCAGCCTTGCCGTCTGCCGGTGCCTTGAGCAGATATTCGAACGGCCCGGTATAGAGCATCGTGCGCGCGAGCATGGCCAGTGCCCCCGCGATGGCAAACACGCCGAAATCCTCTGGGCCAAGATGCCGCGTGGCGACAAGCGTGACCGCCACCATGGCAAGCTGCCCGCTGACCCGCGCGGCCATCGCGATGAGCGCGGTGCCGCCGCCGGCGCGGGCAAAGCGGGCTAGCTTGGCCTTCATGACCAGACTTTCACGCGGTGCGCGCCAATGTGCGCAAAGTGGCGAGCAGACTGCGCCCGGCGCTGGCCCAGGTGTAACGCGCGGCGCGCATCCGCCCGGCGGCGACCAAGTGCGCGCAAGGCAAGCTGGCGAGCGCGGCCCGCCACGCGGCGGGATCATCGGGATCGGCATAGCGCGCAGCATCGCCGCAGACTTCGGGCACGGCGCCGCAGGGCGCGGCAATTACCGGGCAGCCGCACAGCATGGCTTCGACCGGAGGCAAGCCGAAGCCTTCGGTGCGCGAGGGAAACAGCAGCGCGGCGGCCCCTTCATAGAGGGTGCGCAGCACGCCATCGTCGCACGATCCGGCAAACACCGCATCGGGCGGCGGGACGAGCCCGGCAGCTTCGAGCACGGCGCGCGGCGGGCCGACAATGACGAGCCGCAAAGGAGCCAGCGCGCCCGCCGCGAAGGCCGCAAACACGACGGCATTGTTCTTGTAGGCCTTGGGGCTGCCGAACAGGAGCGCATAGCCGCCGGGGGCGAGGCCGAGCCGCGCCAGCGCGGCAGGATCGGGCGAGGCTTCGAGAATATGGTCCGCCCCGTTATGAAGGACATCCGCGCCGGGTTTGCCGGTGACGCCGCCGCGGGCAAGCTCCTGCGCCGAGAAGGCCGAAACGGTGAGCACCTGCGCGCTGGAACGGGCCATCAGCGGCGTGAGCAGGCGGTATCCCAGCCGCTGCCGCCATGGATACGAGCTATCGGCGCGGAGGAACTGCGCATCGTGCAGCAGGGTGAGCTTGGGCCGGTGCGCCACGGGGGCGAGATTGGCGAGATTGACCAGCAGCCCGCCCGCCGCCAGCCGGGGCAGGCGCCACTGCTCCCACGCCTGCGAGGCCGGGCGATCATCCTCGATCAGCTGGATCGCGGCGAGCGGCGGACCGCCCGCGCA
>JBIPOH010000210.1:0-5828 GCA_044379435.1 Novosphingobium sp. | reverse complement strand
TCGCAATCTTTTCCGAGATTGCGAAAACGCGGTGGGTGGAGCCGATCAGGGTGGTGCGTTCGGGCGTCACGAAGCCGCGCATCACCGCGCGCCCGGCTTCCATCAGTTCGGACGCCACCACCACATCGACATCGCCCGGCACCGGCATCAGCGCCAGCACCGGCTCACGCCCACGCGCGGCAATCTCCGCCTCGGGAAACAGCTCGATGTAATAGATCGTCGCGCCCGTGCGCTGCGCCACGCCCTGCACCGATGTGTATTGGGCTCGGAAACCGGCCAGTTCGGCGGCGCGCACAGTCCAATCGGCCATGACGCCGCCGCCCTGGCCGCCCAGCGCCATGATCGCGATGTTGATGGGGCGGGTCTTGCTGTTCGCCATGATCAAAACGCCGTCAGCGCGCGGCGGCGGGCGGCGCGGGTCTGGAAGAAGCCGATCACTGCGCTGCGCAGCGCCTGCCGCCAGCGGTCCCAGCGGCTGGGATTGAACACCATGTCGGCGCGGTAGAAGCTGGGGCAGAGCACGGCGGCGTGCGCTGTCTCGCCGCAGTGGCCGCAGCCGACGCAATCGTCGAGCACTTGCACCACTGGATCATCGCGCAGCGGATCGGGGTTTTCGCGCAAGGTAAGGGTGGGGCAGCCTGACAGGCGGATGCACGAATGATCGCCGCTGCAGGTATCGGCATCGACGCCGAAGCGTTCCTTCACCACCCGCTTGCCGCCCTTGATCGCTTTCGCCACCAGCGGCTTCACCCGGCGCTGCTTGTTGAGCATGCATTCCGATTCCGCGATGATGATCTTCGGCCCCTTGAAGGGGGTCGTCATCGCCTCGGTCAGCGTGGAGGTCATCGCTTCCAGATCATAGCTGCGCACCGTGCGCACCCACTGGCCGCCGATTCCCCGGATCGCGTTTTCCATCGGATGCTTGGTCGTGCGGGTGCGGTTCTCGGCGCGGCTGGATAGGATGTCCTGCCCGCCGGTCGCCGCCGAATAGCCGTTGTCGACAAGAATGGTCACGCCGTCGTTGCGGTTGAACACCGCATGGCCGACACCCGAGGTGAGGCCGTTGTGCCAGAACCCGCCGTCCCCCATCACCGATACGGTGCGCTGCTTTGAGTCTGATTGGAACGCAGCGGCGCCTGCCATGCCCAGGCCATAGCCCATCGTGGTGTTGCCGAGATTGAACGGCGGCAGGATCGAGAAGATGTGGCAGCCGATATCGCCCGAGACGTGGAACTCGCCGATCTCCTTTTCCACCAGCTTCATCGCGGTGAAGATCGGGCGCTCCGGGCAACCGGTGCAAAAGCCCGAAGGCCGTGCGGGCACCACATCGGCGAGCGGGGCAAGGTTGCTGCCCGCAGGTTCCGGCGGCAGCGCGGCCTTGGCCGCCAGCTTCGGGGCATGTTCGCGCAGGAAGCGCACCAGCCCGTCCTTGATGACCTGCCCGGTGTATTCCCCCGCCAGCGGCATGGTTTCCTTGCCGATCAGCTTCGTCTGCAGATCGGCGCGGCGCAGGATGGTGTTGATGTTGTGCTCGATGAATTCGGGCTGGCCTTCCTCGATCAGGAACACCGCCTTCTTGTCGGCACAGAACCCGGTCACTTCGCTGTCGATCAGCGGGTAGGTGACGTTGAGGCAATAAATCGGGATCTCGGTCTGCCCGAAGCTGTCCGACAGGCCGACGAGTTCCAGCGCGCGGATCAGATTGTTGTACATCCCCCCCTGCACGATGATCCCCACATCGCCGAGGTGCCCGCCGAGAAACTCGTTGAGCTTGTGCTGCTTGATGAACTCAACCGCCGCGGGCCAGCGCTGCGCGATCTTCTCCCGCTCGTGGAGGAAGTTGGCGGGCGGCAGCACGATCCGGTCGGTGTCTCGCACCGGGTTTTCCATCGCGTCCTTGAGGCCGAAGGCCGGGCGCACGTTGTCCTTCGCGGTGAATCGGCCATAAAGGTGGCACGAGCGCACGCGCAGCTCCAGCATCACCGGGCTGCCGGAGGCTTCCGAAAGCTCGAACCCCTTTTCGACCATGTTGACGATGGAGGGCAGGTTGGGGCGCGGATCGAGCAGCCAGATCTGCGATTTCATGGCAAAGGCGTGGGTGCGCTCCTGCATGATCGAGGAGCCTTCGCCGTAATCCTCGCCCACGATGATCATCGCGCCGCCCTTCACCCCGCCCGAGGCGACGTTGGACAGCGCGTCCGACGCGACATTGGTGCCCACCACCGATTTCCACGCAACCGCGCCGCGCAAGGGATAGTTGACGCTGGCCGCCAGCATTGCGCCCGCCGCCGCCTCGTTGGCCGAAGCTTCGAAGCGGATGCCAAGCTCGCCCATGATGTCCTGAGCATCGGCCAGCACATCGAGGAGGTGCGAAATCGGCGAGCCCTGATAGCCGCCGACATAGGAAATGCCCGATTGCAGCAGCGCCTTGGTCACCGCGAGGATGCCTTCGCCAGCGAACTCCTCGCCCGCGCCGATCCGCAGCTTCTCGACTTCCTTTGCAAACGAGCGTTCGGCCATTGGCTCGCCTCAGGCCGGAACGAGCGCGAGCACGCGTAGCGGGCTGCCCGATCCGTTTTCGATCTTGAGCGGCGCCGCCACAATCACCGCGCCGGTGGGCGGCAGAAGATCGAGGTTGGTCATGCACTGCAGGCCATAGCGGCCCGCGCCGTGCATATAGTGGTGGCAGGGGTACTGCGGCTCGAACAGGAAGGCCTGCCCTGCATCGGTGCCAACGCATTCGGTGCCGAAGCCCAGCACATCGCGCTCATTGATCATCCACAAGGTGGACGCCGCATCCGGACCGGGCGAATGCGCACCGTTCTCGTCAAGATTGGTGAAGTTGGCGGGATCGGCGATCTTGCGCCAGTCGCTGCGCAGGAACACCCAGCTGCCCGCCGGAATGCGGCCATGCTTGGCCTCCCAAGCTTCCAGCACGTCTACCGAGAGGATGAAATCGGGGTTTGCCGCGACCTCTGCGGTGCAGTCGATCACGCAGACGGGGGCGATAAAGCGTGCCGGATCGATGGTGTCGACCGCGCCGTTCTCCACGTCCTTGCCCGTCACCCAGTGGATCGGCGCATCGAAGTGCGTGCCGGTGTGCTCGCTGATGGTGAAGTTGTTCCAGTACCAGCCCGGCCCGCGCTCGTCGTAGCGCGAGATTTCTTCCTTCACGAAGGGCGATGCCTGGCCGAATTCCGCCGGAAGCGTGATCGTGGGGTACTCGGGCGTCAGCGTTTCGGTCAGATCGACCACCTTGATCCCGCCGGCGGCGATCCCGTTCACCAACCCTGCCAGAATACCCGTATCCGTCACCGCAACCTCCCGTCCAGACTATGCGGACCATACCAGCGGATTTGTCGTTCCCGCACAATGGCGCAATCGCAAGCTTGGCCATTCCGGAATTTATTTCAAGCTTAAAATGAATTGATGGAGCGACCGGCGAGTGGGGTAGCCTCGCATATCACATTATGAGAGATCATGCTTTGCGGCCCCCTGCCGCGCGCTCTATGGACGGGCCTTCCAAGCCGCAAGAGAGCAGGGCCATGAACGCAAATCTCGTCGCCATTTTCCTGTCGCGCCATGCCGGGCATGAAGCCAAGCCCGCGCTGCTCTGGAACAGCGAGACGGTGTGCACATTCGGCGAACTTCCCGCCGCGATTGGCCGCTATCGCGCGGCACTGGCGCAACTAGGGGTGAAACCCGGCGACCGGGTCATGCTCAAGGCGGAAAACTCGCCGCACTTCGCGCTGACCTACCTGGCGGTGCTCGCTTCGGGCGCGACATTCGTGCCGCTCAATCCGGCTTATACGCCCAGCGAAGTGGCGCTGCTGGTGGAGGATGCCGATCCGGTGCTGCTGGTGCACAGCGCCGCAACCGCCGTCCCGCCCGAAGACGGCCAAATCGCCCGCGCCACGCTGGAGGCCGATGGCTCCGGCTCGCTCACCCGGCTGGCCGAGGGGCTGGAACCCGACCTTTCCGTGGCAGAGATGGCCGAGACCGATCTTGCCGCCATCCTGTTCACCTCGGGCACCACGGGGCGGCCCAAGGGCGCCATGTTGATGCACCGCAACCTCTCGTCCAACGTCGCTGCGCTGTATGAAGCGTGGCGCTTTTCGGATGCGGATTCAATCCTCCACACCCTGCCGCTGTTTCACGCTCATGGTCTGTTTGTGGCGCTGCACCTCGGGCTCTACAGCGCGGCGACGGTGCATCTGCTGGGCCGGTTCGATGCCGCGAAGGTGGTGGCGCTGCTGCCCACGGTCAGCGTGTTCATGGGCGTGCCGACATTTTACACGCGCCTGCTCGACCGGGAGGATTTCACTCGCGATGCGACAGCCGGGATCCGCCTGTTCGTCTGCGGTTCGGCGCCGCTGCTGCCTTCGGTGTTCGCTGCGTTCGAGGAGCGCACCGGCCAGCGCATTCTGGAGCGGTACGGGATGACCGAGGCGGTGATGATCACCTCCAACCAATATGAGCAGGATGGCCGCATCCCGGGCACGGTAGGGTACCCGCTGCCGGGCGTGGAACTGCGCGTGGTCGGCGGCGAGGCGCGGCAGGAACTCCCGCCGGGCGAGGTCGGCGAAGTGGAAATCCGCGGGCCTAACCTGTGCGCCGGATACTGGCGCCGCCCCGAAGCCACCGCCGAGGCGATCGGCCCGGACGGCTTCTTCGTGACCGGCGACACCGGCTTTCGCGATGCCAGCGGGCGGCTGACGATTGCGGGCCGTTCGAAGGATCTGATCATTTCAGGCGGGTTCAACATCTATCCCGCCGAGCTGGAAATGGTGCTGGCGGAGGTTGAAGGCGTCACCGACGTGGCGATCATCGGCGTGCCGCATCCCGATTTCGGCGAGGCTGTGGTGGCTGTCGTCACCGCAGAGCGCCCCGACATGGACCCCGCGCTGATCGAAGCCGTCGCCGCCGAAAAGCTGGCGCGGTTCAAGCAGCCCAAGGCGATCCGCGTGGTCGACGAATTCCCGCGCAACGCCATGGGCAAAGTGCTCAAGGCCGAACTGCGCAAGCTGTTCGCGGGGCTGTTTGCCGGGTAGGTTGACACAGTTGACACTGTTCTGAGCAGCGCCTGAATTCGATCAGTGCGGCGATTTTGATCGACCAAAGCGATTGCCGGGCGGCGGGCACAGTTGTGCCGGGAAGCGACGGCAGACGGCGTGGAGTTGGCTCTGCGGGGCATGAGGGGATCATGCCGCAAGGGGGTGACTGTAGGACAGCGGTTTATGGGCCGCTGATGTGTCCGCTGTTTCTGGAAGGCATTTGGATATGGGGCGTTTGGCAGTTTTTGCACGCAACAGATCAGCCAAATAAACGCCTGCATGTCGTTGTAGTTGCCACCGTACTGAAGTCAGCGTTTGGTTCGAACGTCTGCGGGCAGCCTCCCAATTCCAAGTGTGCGTTCGATCTGTTTGCGTTGGTTCATAAGGCCGCGGGGGTCGCTCGGCGTCTTCGGAATGGTAATGTTTTGCAAGCCTTCGTACCCGTCGTCTGGCTCCAAGCGAATGTGCTTGTTATCGGATTTGCTGCGGTATCCATGCCGGCAAAGTAGTGCAGTAAGTTCGTCGGCCATCCGCTTAGGGTCCTTGGTGGCGCGGCCAAGATCAGCGAGTAGCTCGTCCAGTCCTGCCGAGCGCGGCATTCTCTCGACGATCAGTTTCCACACTGAGGCCGTGCGAGTATCAATCCCATTCGCCTCGGCTGCCGACAACGCAGATGATGCAGCAAGTCGAATGCGATCAACGATTTCACCTTCATAGATCTCCTTGCCCAAGCGGCGAAATATATCATCCGCCGAGGAAACTAGCTCTTCTTTC
>JBIPOH010000016.1:0-19322 GCA_044379435.1 Novosphingobium sp. | reverse complement strand
GTATAGCCGTAGCAGACGCGGTCCGTCATCGCGGTGACTTCGCCGCGCGCCCCGCTCGTGCCGAAGGCGACCCCGCTCTCTTCCATCAAGTCCTTAACGGTAATCCTGGCCATGACATCTCCACTTCGCCCCTGCGATAGCATAGGCAATGTACGTTACAGAACCCGTTGCATCACTCCGCCCGCGACACTAGGAACCGGAATGGGAACAAAATCGAGCACAGGCCGCGAGCCCTCGGAATATGGCCCCTGAACCAACAGGATAGCGTGACCTGACGATGAGCCAAACCCTCTATCCCAACGCGCCGATCGCCATTTTTGCCTATAATCGCCGCGACAGGCTGGCCGCGATGATCGAAAGCCTGGCGGCCTGCGACGGCTTTGGCGAAAGCGCGGTGACGATCTTTGTCGATGGTCCGAAGAGCCCCGCTGGCGCACCGGCAGTCGAGGAAGTGCGCAGCTTCGTGAGATCGCTCGCCTACCCCAATGTGGGACACGTCATTTCCGAAAAGAATTCCGGCCTTCGCAATGCCATCGCGGCGGGGGTCACCAACATCGTCGAGCAGCATGGCCGCGTGATCGTGCTTGAGGATGACCTCGTGCTTTCGCCCATCGCGCTGACCTATTTCAACAAGGCGCTGGATCATTACGAGAATGAGCCATCGATCTGGAGCGTGGTCGGCTACATGTACGACTGCCCGCCGCTGCGGGACAGCGGGAAGACGCTGACCCTCCCATTCACGCACCCCTGGGGCTGGGCGACCTGGGCGCGGGCATGGCGACATTTCGAGCTGAACGGCAGGCCCAGCGACGCAGACCTCGAATCCGAAGCTTTCCGCACGGCCTTTGACATGAACGGCGTCTATCCGTTCACCGGGCAGCTACGCAGTTCGATCCTCGGCCGGGTCAACAGCTGGTACATCCACTGGTACTATGCCTTGTTCCGCAAGGGCGCCCGCTCGATCTTCCCGCCGCGCCGCGTGCTCGACAATTTCGGCATGAACTCCGGCTCTCACGCCAGCTCGCTCAATCCGTTCGACCGGCTCGTCGAACGTCCTGAACTGCTGACCACGGTGCCCGAATTCTCCGATCCCGATACGGTCGACTATGCCGCGCTCGACGCCCTGAAGGCATCGTGGGAGCTAAGGGTACACCGGTTCATCGCCAATGCCGGCACGCTCAAGCGCAAGTTCAAGCGCACGCGATGACCGCTGGCATTTCAGACGAAGAGGCCCCTTTCCGGCGCTATCCCTGGCCGCTGAGCTGGCTGCGCCTGCTGATCCACCAGCTGCGCATCCGCAAGCTGAAGGGGCGGGGACGCTTCCGGTTCGCGGCTGGCCCCAACCTTGCGGTTTCGTGGGGCGCCGATGTGCGGCCGCCGCATTACTTCGAGTTGGGCCACCACGTTTCGATCGGCAAGAACTTCACGTGCGAAGCCGATCTCAAAGTGGGCAACTATGTGCTGATCTCGAGCAATGTCTCGATCATCGGCAAGGACCATCCCTTCGATGATCCGACCAAGACGGTGTTTACGCAGGCCCGGATGGACAACTCGCCCGTGACCATCGGCTCGGACGTGCTGGTCGGCTTCGGCGCCATCGTCGTGGGGCCTGTGACCATCGGCGACGGCTGCATCATCGGCGCCGGTGCCGTGGTGACGCGCGATCTGCCGCCCTACACCATCTGCACTGGTGTCCCCGCGAGGCCCGTCCGCGCGCGCTACCCCGAAGCGGCAGCTTAGGCGGCTCTGGCAAACAGCAGATCGGCCTGAATGCTGACGCCCTCATCCGAATAAGTCGGATTGTAGACTCCGCTGATCTTGAAGCCATTCTCAGCCAGCCATGCGCAAATCTCGTCTGCCAGCGGCTGGCCCTCGTACAGGGTCATGAACGACACTTCGACATAGACCCAGCTTGCCCGCGCGAGCAGACGCGGCATGCCTTTCAGCGCTTCCAGTTCAAAGCCCTGCACATCCAGCTTGATCAGAATGGGGCCGCTGAGCGCATCGACTGGCAGCTCGTCATCGATCCGCACGACGCGCACCTGTTCGACCGAGGCTTTCTGCGTTCCCGGAAACAGCTGCGATTGCTGATCCGAAATCGGCAGCAACGAAGAACTGTCGGGATGATTGGAAACGTTGATATCCATCGTCATGGCACTGGTGCCCGCCGCACAGCGATGCAGCGTGGTGCGCGCGTCTCCGGCAAACAGGCGCTCATAAGTATCGGCCATCAGGCGGAGCGGTTCGAAGGCGTGGATGATGGCCGCTGGGTGCAGCGTGCGCGACATGAGGGAAAACTGCCCGATGTTCGCCCCCACATCGATCAGCGTGGAAAACGGAACCGAGCGCATGGCCCCGACATGCTCGACAGCGGCTGCCACACCGAGCTTGAGACCACGGCGATAGCCGGGATGCGGCATGAGTTGCAGCAGCTTGCCAGCGCGGCGTCGCAGGGATCTCAGGGCCAAGGCGGGGCACTCCTCAAATGCGTTGAATCAGGGCGAAACGAAATGTGCGGGCAACCGCGCACAACAGCGATGATAGGGCGCCCGGCCAGATCGGACGGATGCGGCACTGCCATGGCGCCGGAGGCTTGCCAGCCTGCAAGGAAATGTCAGCCGAAGCATCGTCATGAGACCGGCTATGGCTCCTGCCGGCTGCGATATCGGAGCGTCTGCAGCGCAGCGGTGCGATCCGCAGACTGCAGATACGTGCCAACCGGAGCCCCGAGCCGCCGCGCATGTTCGAGGAGGCTGGCGAGGCTGCGGCTCTGCCCCAAGGCCACTGGCGACAGCACGCGTTCGCCGGACACCTGCTGCAACGCCGCCACCTTGACCGGGATATCAATCGAACGGCCGCCGATGTTGAAGTTGCCCGCGATCACATTCGCGCGCGGCTTGCCATCCAGCAGGAAGGCAGGATCGAACCGTGTGTTGAGATTGGTGCTGCAGGCGGCAAGCTTCAGGGCCGCGGCACTGTTGAAGACGCTTTTTCCGGTCGCGTCGTTGCGGTGATGGGAATAGTCATAGATGGCACCGCCAGCGCCTCCGCCCAGAAACCAGATGTTGCTCTTGATGACATTGCCATAACCACTGTTGATGAAATACGGCATCGCTTCGGTATCGGCGAGGTTGTTGGTGGCACTGTTGAAACTGGACCAGCCATCGAAATAGATATCGCGGACTACTCTGGATCCGCCGGTCTGGGTCAGGTTCGGCGATGTCGCGATATCGTGAAAGTAGTTTTGCGTGATGGTGTTGTAGGCGCTGGAGAGATCGTAATACGAGCCAATCGCGCCGGAATCCGATGTTTCGAGCAAGACGGAGAAGATCTCGTTGCCCACGATCAGATTGCGCAGGCCGCCAAAGATGATGGCGCGGTGCGGTGTGTTGCTGATCGCATTGCCCATGGCCACGTTGTCATGACCGCCCATCAGGATCGCCGCGCGCTTTGAACGGGTGAGCTGGGCGATCCGCGTGAAGATGTTGTCCGCCACCAGCACGCGTCCGGATGGCGTTTCGGCATCGCTATCGATTGCGATGCCATATTCGCCCACATCGGTAATGACCGATCGCTCGACGACGATGTCACGGCTGTTCCGGATCAGGATCGCCGAGCCTGCGGCCAGCCCGACATAGGCGTTGCTGAAACTGATGTCGTGCGCGCCAGTGATGACAATGGCGTCCTTGCGCGCGCCCTGCAGCGCCAACCCATCAAACCGGATGTTGTGCGCACTGCTGATGGAAAGCAGCGTATCGTTTGCGGCAACTTCGACCGGAGCGCCCCCGGGCCAGGCATAAGCAGCCAGCGCACCATCGGCATAGGCCATCTCGCCCGGCCGGTTGAGGAAGCTGAATCCATTGAACAGGCGGTAGCGCATCCGCCGCGATTGCGCGTAGCGAGTCTTGAGTTGCGGCAGGGCGAGCCTCGCTGGGCCGCTGCCGCGCCTTTCCTCAGCGGGATCGAAAACCGCCTGGTTCTCGTCATAGGCCCAATCAAAGGTCCAGTACCCGCCCGCCTGCAGGGAAGGCTCCTGCCTGAGCTGGGGCTGGCCTGCAGGAATTGTCAGCCGGGGAACAACAACGGGGCCCGGCTGGGGGTTTGCCACCGGCTCCACCGCATAGCCATCATCGGGAAACACCGATCGCCAGATGGGCCGATCCCCTTGCAGCACAAACAGGCTAGGCGCGGTGCCGAAGATGCCTGATCCGCGCTGGGGAGGGAAAGGCGGCGATGGCACGAATTGTGGCGGGACCGCATAGCCGGAAATCGCCTTGCGCTGCACCGGAGAGAGCAGCGCGGCCAGCGGCGCCGGCAAGGGCTGTGCCGCCAGCGGCGCGCCGCCAGACAGAATCACTGGCCCACCCGGCGATGCAGCAAAGCGCAAGGGGGCATCGGGCGTGCCGGAATCGGCAGCGGTCAGCACGATGGGGCGGCTCAAGCGATAGCGCCCCGGCGCAAACAGCAATGTTGCGGGCTGCCCGATCTCCTGCCGGATCAGACGCGCGCGCTGCAGCGCGGCTTCGATCGTTGCGGAATCATCGCCGCCTTCGGTGGACCTGATCTCGATCTGCACCCCTGCGGCGGGGGCGGCACCGCGCAAGGCGGCCAGCGCGGCTTTCGCTTCGAGCGCCTGCCGGTCACTCTGCCGGGCGACCTGATCCGGCGTGGCCGGGTCGCAGTTGATGGCAACATGGGCGGAGGCGTCGCGCGCCAGCGTGCAGGCCGGCAGGGTGAGCAACACGCTGCCAGCAAAAGCCATGCTCGCCCACCGCCGCACCCGGCCAAACATCGTCGGGAGTGCGCGCAAGATCAGAGGCCAGCGCGCGCGAGTCGGCGCCGCGCCGGCACAGGTCGCCGCCGCCGCTGCGATGAAGCAGCATGGCGGCCCTTGATCGGCCTGCGTTGCCGAGCCGCCAGCCGATGACTGGTGCCATAGGCCGCAAGCAGCGCACAGACGAGGAACAGGCTCCGCGCCATCGCAATCGAGTAGCTGACCTGATGCTGCATCAAGGTCAGCGCGAGGAACGCAATGAGGATGGCGCCCACCTCGGGCTCCCGGCTGCGGACGTAGGCGGCCTCACGAAACAGTGTGAGAAGCCAGAAGCCAAAGGCAATCGCGCCAACCAGGCCGAACTCGGACAAGATCTCGAGCACCATGTTGTGCGGATAGGAAACCGAGGCGAACCGCAGCAATCCCCCATCCCCCATCCCCTGCAGCGGATTCCGCTGAAACTGGTCCAACGCGATGTCGAAGTAGGCCAGGCGCTCAAGGCTACTCGCATCCGCACCAACGGCCTCGGTTGTGCCGAGGATGCGTTCGGCAGATCGGGAGAGCGTATCGACAGGCGCAAAGAAGCTCAGCACACTGACCCCGACGACGACCGCAAGACCGGCCTGCAACAGCCGCGAAGGCTGGAGCGACCGCAGGCTGAGCAGGAAAAATACCAGCAGACCAAATGCATAAGCCAAAAATACGCTGCGCGTGCCTGATGCGATCGCAGTGTAGGCGACAACGAGCAGCGCCACCAGTGCAAGGACCTTCTGCCAATTCGCCACGCGCATCAGCAGCAGCATGCTGCACGCCAGCAAGGAGGCGGCAAACGGCTGCGAGATGCCGACCGCAGACGCAGTGGAATCATCGAGCAGCAGTCGGCGCTGCGCATTCCAGCCCATCGTGGCGCGCTGGCTCAGCAGCAAAAGCGATACGAGTGGGGCAACAGTCACGATTGTCCAGAGCATGGTGCGGATCGTCTGGCCGCCATCCGATCGGGAGAACCTGGCGACACCGTACATGCCGGCCACGGACAGAAAGAGCGCCAGCGCCTCTGCCACCGAACCATCGGGCTGGATCGACCAGTAAATCGACATTGCCGAAAGCGCGACGATCAGGACGACACCGATGTCCGCGGGAGCGAGTGTCAGCCTGAGCGGGGCAAGGTTGAACCGGACCACGGAAATCAGCGTGGCCACGGCAATGTACGCTGATCCCAGCCAAGGCGAACTGCTGACCGCGCCGAGCTGATAGGTAAAGAAAACCCCGCCCAAAAGTACGCCCGGATAGCGGATACCAGCCACGAGCAGCGCAACCGCAATGGCGAGGCCTGGGTGAAATTCCATGCTAGAAAAGTACCACAGGGTGCTGATGACAACAAGGACGCCAGCCTGCATCCACGGTCTGTGGCAGGTCCGTTCGCAGGGGCGGACCGGGCTGTGCGAGCTGGCAGAGCGTGTGAGTATGCAGTGGCATGAGCGGCACTGACCTTAGATGAAACGACCGCCCGGCGATTCCGCCTTCCACTCCTCCAGCGCCGACACGATATCGGTGCGGAAGGGGAAGTTCTGGTCCTCCAGCCATTTGGGCACGATATTGGTGCTTTCGTAGAGCTTCGTCAGCCGCTTGCGGTGGATCGGATTCTTCACGCCGACGGTATTCAGCGCCTCGAACGGCAACGCGGCAGCATTCAGCAGCCACGGCGGCAGCACCATGCGCACGCGCGGATAGCCGCCGACCTGGCAGAACGCATCGACAATGCGCCGGATGGTCAGCCGTTCGGGATAGGCGAAGTTGTAGAGCACATCGCGGCCGCCGCTTTCGGCAAGCTTGTCGAGCGCAAACAGGAAGGTATCGGCCAGATCGGTCACATATCCGGCGCTCTTGATCGTATCGCTGCGCCCCACGAACACGAAGTATCCGCTGCGCAGCGCATTGGCGAGGCGCGTGAAATTGCCGTTGTCGCGGTAGCCGAAGATCACCGCGGGGCGGCAGATCACCAGCTTGCGGTCGTCAGCCCCTGCCAGCCACTGGCGGTGCAGCGCCTCGCCCTTCACCTTCGAAGCGCCATAGGCATTGCCGGGATCGATCGGGCTCTCCTCGGTCTTGGGCTCGTCACCCGTGGCATAGACCGACATCGTCGAGGTGAACACGATGTTGCGAACGCCAGTCGCTTCGGCCAGATCGATGATCCGCTCGCTCGTGCCGTAATTGGTCTCGAAATACTCCTCGTCCGGGTGGCCCGGAAAGGTGCGCAGCGCCGGCAGGTTGTAGATGTCGGTCTCGGCATCGGCGAGATCGGTGGGGATCGGCTGGCGGCAATCGTGGATGACGTATTCGAAGCCCTCGATCCGCTCGGACGGCTCAGCGATGTCGAGCGACACCACCTTGGCATAGCGCCCGTCGCGCTTCAGCGCGCGCAGCGTGTGCATGCCAATGAAGCCGCTGCCACCGATGACCAATGCGCGCTGCGCCATCACTTGCCTCCCTTGGCCGCGATGGCCCGTGCTGCAATGGCCTTGCCGAAGATGGTTTCGAAGCGCTGCGCCACCCCGCCGATCTCGAAATGCGTCTCTGCATAGACGCGTCCCCGCGCGCCCATTTCCGCCAGTTCGGCGCTTTCCAGCAGCTTTGCCGCCGCCGCGAGGAAGCCGGTTTCATCCTCTGGCTGGACGACGTACCCGGCACCGGCCATATTGACGATCGAGGTCGAAAGGTTGTCCGCCGGGGCAGCCAGCAGGATCGGGCGGCCCGCGCACAGATAGGACAGGACCTTGGAGGGGACCGAGAATGTCCCGGCATCGGGTTCGATCGTGGCCACCAGAACATCGGCTGCGGCCAGCATATCGGGCACATCGGCAAACGGCTGGAGCGGCAGTAGCCGCAGATTGTCCAGCCCCAGTTCGGCCTTGCGCTGCTGCAGATAGGGCACGCTGGCGCCCTGGCTGGTGACGGTCACGGTGGCGCGGTCGCCCACCATCTTCGCCAGTGCCGCCAGCAATTCAGGATTGTGCTTGAGGCCGAGCGTGCCGGAATAAAGGAAGTTGAATCGCCCGGCGATGCCCTGACCCTGTGACCAGGGATTGTCATGCGGCCGCTGCGGCAATTCCTCGATCGCGCCCCAGTTGTGCACCACGTCGATGTTGTCCGACCGGCCGGCCCACTCCGCCGTCAGATCGCGGAAATCGTCGGTAATCAGAACGATACCGTCGCTGGCGCGCAGATGCTTGCGATCCAGAAAACGCCAGTACCCGCCGATGGCCTGGCCGATTACGCCGAGCTTGCGGCTGAGCAGCTTGGTGGCCGCAATCGAATAGAAATCCTGCATCCAGTAGACAAATGCCGTGCCCACTTTCTGGCAGGCGCTGATCACGTAGCCCTGCACTTCGGTCGGGCAATTGCCGCTGAGCAGCACCTCGGGCTTCAGCTTCTGAATGAGCGTGTGAATCTGGCGGGCATAGTCGAGGTCGAACTTGCGCCGGCTCAGGAACGCGTCCTTGCGGTAGGTGCCATCGATCGTGAGGCCGTGCAGCCGGGGCGGACGGGGCTGGGCCGCAGCCCGCGCGAAATCGCCTTTCGGTCCGGTTTCGCTGGCGAAATAAACATAGTCCACATCATGCCCGCGCGCGGCCAGCTCGACAGCCAGCGCCAGCGTGAAGGGATGGCCACAGAAATCATGAAGCAGGATATGCATGGCAACTTTCTTGGCTGACCGCCGCTATCGCGAAGCGCTCTGACGGGCGCGCCCGGCAGAAGCCCGGGATTCCCGTGAAGGCAGGGAAATCAGGCGGCTTTCTGAACGGCTGCGGTATCCAGCGCGGCGCTGCACAGGCGGTTGAACACCTCGGCCAGCGGGATGCGCTGCGCGCCGCCCTTCGGCGCCAGCGTATCGATGTGATAGCCGGTCGCCTGATGGATCGCGTTCTCGATCGAAACGAGCACGAAGGCGTTGCTGAAATCGCCCTCGACGCCGTCGATGCTGAGCGCCTTCAACCCCTCGGGCTTGCCGAAATAGCCGACCTGGCAGAACAGAGTCTCGCCCCGCTCTTCCACCGTGAACAAGGGCTTCCCGCCCACACGCACCTTGTCGAGCACTGGCAGCGCGGCCTGCGCCGCTTCGGCTGTCGCGAACTCGAGCAGGAAATCGCGCGACATGCGCGGGCGGATCGTGGCTCCCGTCAGCCCGACCTGTGCGAAGAAACCGTCGAAATCGACGATCCGGTACTGATAGTGATCGCGCTCGTTGGGCACCTGGCTCAGCCCCGTGGTGATGAACAGGTGCATGTCCTTCAGCGCCATCAGTTCGCCGACCATCTCGTCGTAGACCTGATAGATGAACAGCAGCGGATCGGCATCGGTTTCCGCCGCCCTGCTATACCAGGCCGGGTTGGCCTTGGCGCCATCATAGGCGGCACTGTCATAGGTGTGGTGGTGCTGGATATGCGCGCCGGCGTTGAGGAACAACGATGAGAAGCCCGGCTTCTGCTTCTGCCAGAGCGAGACGAACAGATCGCCGAGCAGGCGATCCAGAAACGCTGCCTTTGCCCACTTGTAGCGCAGCGCCATCGGCAGGATCTTGAAATAGCCGGCAATCGAGCGGCTGCTCAGATACGGCAGGGCAAGCGGCAGGATCTGCCGCGCGAAACCAGCGACAGAGGCATCGGACGAAGCGTTTTCGTTGACGATCTTGCCCAGCAGGCCAAACAGCTTTGCCGCCCGCGGTTCGGCCACGATCTTTGCGTGCGTCCACGGATCGGGCAGGAAGAACGCCGGATCCGTGCAGCGATTGGAAGCGTTCATCGGTGAAATCGCACCAACCGAAACCCCGCGCTCCTCGAGGTAATCCCAGATCTGCGGCTGGTCCTTGTACATGATGTCGCCCAGCCGGAAGATGCCATGCTCCGCATAGCTCTTGCCGGTGTAGACGGTGGGCCACTGGATCCATGGCTCAAGCTGGGGATAGACTTCGCCCGCATCGGTCTCGACCAGATCGCGGGTGGCCAGCAGCCGCGTGAAATTGGGCAGCAGGCCCTTGGCCGAATAGGCCTTCACGTAATGGAAATTGAGCTCGTTCAATTCCAGGGACACGACGCGCATTGGAAAGCTCCCTCGCAGCAGCAGGATCCTCCCGCCGCCTCGGACAAATTCACTTCTGGCGACCCTTGCCGGCTCTTCCGGCTTTGGCATCTGTCGGCGATGAAAGCATCCTCAGGAACCAGACTAATGCCTAGGTAAACTAACTATTTTGCATTGCAGCGTCAACTCGCCGGCCATGCTGCACAGCGGCGCGTCCCGCTCTGGAACCATCAATGGCCCAGCTGCTGGTAAAGCTGATAGACTGCCCCGATTCCCTCGCGCAGTTCGATCTTCGGCTTCCAGCCCAGCCCCGCAATCCGGTCTCCGCTCATCAGCTTGCGCGGCGTGCCATCGGGCTTGGTCGTGTCGCACACGATCTCGCCCGCAAAGCCGACGATCTCGCAAACCAGTGCGGCCAGATCGCGGATCGGGATATCGGTGCCCGAGCCGACATTGACATGCCCCTCGTCCGAATAGGACTTGAGCAGGAACAGGCAGGCATCGGCCAGATCATCGACATGCAGGAATTCGCGCCGCGGCGTGCCCGTGCCCCAGATGGTGATGCTCTCGGCGCCCGCCAGCTTCGCCTCATGTGCCTTGCGGATCAGCGCGGGCATGACATGGCTGGACGCGAGATCGAAGTTGTCGCCCGGCCCATAGAGGTTGGTCGGCATGGCCGAGATGTAGTCGCAGCCATATTGCCGGCGATAGGCTTGGCACAGCTTGATCCCGGCAATCTTGGCCACCGCATACCACTCGTTCGTCGGCTCAAGCGGACCCGTGAGCAGCGCTTCCTCGACAATCGGCTGGTCGGCAAACTTGGGGTAGATGCACGAGGAGCCGAGGAACAGCAGCTTGGCCACGCCGTGCTGGCGCGCCGCCTCGATCACATTGGCCTCGATCATGAGGTTTTCGTAGAGGAACTCGGCCGGGAAACTGTCGTTGGCAAGGATGCCGCCGACTTTCGCCGCAGCAATGACGACGACATCAGGCTTCTCGCGCGCGAACCAGGCGCGCACGGCGGCCTGATCGATCAGATCGGCCTCCGCCCGCCTGGCCGTGAGCACCGTGCAGCCTTCCCCCGCCAGACGCCGCACCACGGCCGAGCCGACCATGCCGCGATGCCCGGCCACATAGACTCGCTTGCCCGCGAGATCGAACTGCCCCCCGGACATCTCAGGCGTCTTTGGCAATCGGCGCGTCGCGCATCGTTTCCATATCGGCGAGAACCATTTCGCGCGCCAGTTCGCGCGCCGAAGTCTCGTGGCTCCAGCCCAGCTTCTCGCGCGCCTTGGTCGGATCACCGATCAGCAGGTCAACCTCGGTCGGCCGGAAATAGCGCGGATCGACTTCCACGAGGCACTTACCCGTCTTCTTGCAGATGCCCTTCTCGTCCACGCCTTCGCCGGTGAATTCGATCTCGATCCCGGCATCCTCAAAGGCCCAGCGCACGAACTCGCGCACTTCGGTGGTCTCACCGGTGGCGAGGACATAGTCGTCCGCTTCGTCCTGCTGCATCATCATCCACATGCCGCGCACATATTCGCGGGCATGGCCCCAATCGCGCTTGGCATCGAGATTGCCGAGGTAAAGCTTGTCCTGCCGCCCCAGCGCGATGGCCGCCGCGGCGCGCGTGATCTTGCGCGTGACGAAAGTTTCGCCGCGCAGCGGGCTTTCGTGGTTGAACAGGATCCCGTTGGAGGCGTGAATGCCATAGGCTTCGCGGTAGTTGACCACGATCCAGTAGCCATAGAGCTTGGCCACGCCATAAGGCGAGCGGGGATAGAACGGCGTCGTCTCGCGCTGCGGGACTTCCTGCACCAGACCGTAAAGCTCGGACGTGGACGCCTGATAGAAGCGCGTCTTCTTTTCCAGCTTGAGGATGCGAATCGCCTCCAGCAGCCGCAAAGTGCCGATGGCGTCGGCGTTGGCGGTGTATTCCGGCGTCTCGAACGAAACCTGCACGTGGCTCTGCGCGGCAAGGTTGTAGATCTCGTCCGGCTGGACCTCCTGCACGAGGCGGATCAGGTTGGTCGCGTCGGTCAGGTCGCCATAATGCAGGTGAAACCGCTGATGCTCGACGTGCGGATCCTCGTAGATGTCCTCGATTCGTCCGGTGTTGAACGAGGACGAACGCCGCTTCATGCCGTGAACGGTGTAGCCCTTCTCTAGCAGCAACCGCGCCAGATATGCGCCGTCCTGACCCGTGACACCGGTGATCAAGGCTACCTTACCCAATCCGTCCTGCATGATTCACCGTCAACCTAAGTTATATTGCTGATGCGAAGAGACCTAGCTGCAATGCCGCGCAAGGCAAGCACAATGCGCTATCAGAATGCCCGGGTGCAGCACAATTCCGGTCGCGTCGCAGCACCGGATCAGGAAACTGTTCAGTTTTTGGGCACGCTGAAACTGCCGCTTACCCGGCCTCCGCTGCGCGATCCGGCTGGTGCACCAAGCGCAGCGCCTGCCCCGGCCACACCGGCCCGCCCGTCGATGTTGGATATGCCAGTGGTCAGATCGATCACCAACCGTCCGCCATTCAGCGTATCGGTTCCGCGCCGCAGCGCAACATTGCCGGCCATGGTGATGATCTTGCGATCGAAATCATAGACCGCAACATCCCCGCTCGCCCGCTCGTTGCCGCGCGTGACGGTGACGCCGCCCGTGGCATCGATTCGCTGGATCTGGAGGCTGCCCGCATCGGTATAGGCAACCGTGGTGCGTGCCGCGCGCATGGTCAGTTCGGCCTGCGTGATATCGACATTGCCAGAGAGGACCACGCGGTTCTGCCTGTCCTGCAATTCGATCCGGTCGGCCGCATAGTTGACCGGAGCCTTGCTGTTGTGTGCAGCAATGGACTGCGCCGACAGATACTGCGCGCCTGCCACGAATGCGGCAGATGCAGCAAAGCCGACCGCGAGGGATCGCAAGGGCCGCCCGGCCTTCAAGGCTTCGATCAGCGTGGTCATTGCATAGCCATCAGGGCATCTTCAGCTTGCCGGGTTCCATGGTGAGGCGCGCGTGGCCATCGAGCGTGATGGTCCTTGCCTCGAGATCGGCGCTTATCCTGTCAGCCGAAAAAGTACCAGCCGGAATGCGCCCTTCAGCCCGACCCCGGCTCACCAGAAGGTGTTTGCCAAGGTCGATGTCCGCGCCGCCCGTCACCATGCGGTATCCATCGGCAGTCACGAAATTGACCGGGCTTGGCACGGCAATCTGCTGCTTGGCGAAATCATAGACCCCAGCGCCTGTGGTCAGACTGGCGGGGCCATCGGCCAGCATCACCCGCGCCGTGATGTCGCGCATCTCGACCTCGTCGCGCGCCGCCGAATGCTGCACCGCGCTGCCTGCCGTGACCGAAAAACTGCGCCCGCTGTCGTCCTGGCCCCGGTACATCGCGCTGACCACGCGCAGCCGGTCCATCACCATCGCCACCTTGTTCCGGTCCAGCAGGAAGCTGATTTCCCCGCGCGGGGAAAACGGAGCGATCACCAGAACCGCAAGCAGTGCCCCGATCAGTGCGGGCATGCCCACGGCAATCGTGCGCACCATCCGGTCGTGGAAGCCGCCGGGAGCGGCAAACCGCTGGCGGCGACCGCGCAGGGAATCGGCGAGCTGAGTCATCGCGTCATGGATCCGGCGAAGGTCACCTCGGCGTGCTCACTCGTGGCTGAAGATGTCGCGCTCGGCCCAACCGGCGATATCGAGCAGCGAGCGCGTCGGCAGGAATTCGTAGCAGGCCTGCGCAATCTCGGTGCGGTCTTCACGGGCCAGCCGCTCCACCAGAATGGCGTGCATCGCATGAAGATAGCGCACATCCGATGCAGCATAATCCTGCTGCGCATCGCTCAGCACCGGCGCGCCCCAGTCGCTGGATTGCTGCTGCTTGGAAATCTCCTTGCCCAGCAGTTCGCGCACCAGTTCCTTCAGGCCGTGGCGATCTGTGTAAGTACGCACCAGCTTGGAGGCGATCTTGGTGCAGAACACCGGAGCGGCCATGACCTTGAGGTAATAGTGGATCGCCGCCAGATCGAACCGGGCGAAATGATAGAGCTTCAACCGCGCAGGATCGGCCAGCACCGCGCGCAGATTGGGTGCAGCATAATCGCTGCCCGCCGCAAAGCGCACGAGGTGTTCGTCACCCCGGCCATCCGAAATCTGCAGCAGGCAAAGCCGGTCACGTGCAGTGATCAGCCCCATCGTTTCGGTGTCGACAGCCACCGGTCCGGGTGCAAGCACGCCTTCGGGCAGATCTTCTTCATGCAGGTAAACAGCCATTCGCACCGCTTAGGCTTTCGGCGCGGTGGCGGCAAGCGGGGGAATCGGCCCCAGCGCCTTCATGCCCCGGCCCCGACCTACCGCAACCCCAGCTGCTCCTACTGCCGCCCGACGCTGCTGTAGTGCCATCCGGCGGCACGCACTTCGGCGGGATTGTAGACATTGCGCAAGTCGACCAGCACGCGGCTCTTCACCAGTTGGCCGACGCGTTCGAGATCGATGCCCCGGAACGCGTCCCATTCGGTCAGGAGCACGACTGCATCCGCCCCGGTCACTGCCTCGTAAGCGCCGCTGGCCATGGCCAGATCAGGCATCAGCGTGGCGGCGACTTCCATGCCTTCGGGATCATAGGCCACCACATCGGCCCCGACATCGCGCAGCGCCTGCACGATCGCGATCGATGGCGCATCGCGCATGTCATCGGTGTTGGGCTTGAACGTGAGACCCAGCAGCGCAATCCGGCGCCCGCGCGCCTCACCCACTCCGGCATCGGCCAGAGCCTCGATCACCTTGCGGCCCATCGCGCGCTTGCGGCTATCGTTCACGCGCACCACCGCTTCGACGATGCGCACCGGGCTGGCATAATCCTCGGCGGTCTTGAGCAGCGCCAACGTATCCTTGGGGAAGCAGCTGCCGCCATAGCCCGGCCCGGCGTGGAGGAACTTGGAACCGATGCGGTTGTCGAGCCCGATGCCGCGCGCCACGTCCTGCACATCGGCGCCCACCTTCTCGCACAAGTCCGCCATCTCGTTGATGAAGGTGATCTTGGTCGCGAGGAACGCGTTGGCGGCATACTTGATCAGTTCCGAGCTGCGCCGGCCGGTGAACAGCAGCGGCGCCTTGTTGAGGAACAGCGGGCGGTAGACTTCGGTCATCACGCCGCGCTCCCACTCGTCCTCGGCGCCCACGACGATGCGGTCGGGCCGCTTGAAATCGCTGATGGCGGCGCCTTCGCGCAGAAATTCGGGATTGGAGACGACGGCAAACTGCACACCCGTGCCGCTTGCGCTGATGATTCGCTCCACTTCGTCACCCGTGCCCACGGGCACAGTCGACTTGGTCACGATCACGGCCGGGCTGGTGAGGTTGTCGGCAATTTCCTGCGCGACCGCATAGACATACGAGAGGTCGGCATGGCCATCGCCGCGCCGCGATGGGGTGCCGACCGCAATGAAGATCGCCTGCGCGCCCTCGATCGAAGTGGCCAGATCAGTAGAGAACGAAAGCCTTCCGGCGCGCACATTGGTGGCGACAAGCTCGGCCAGACCTGGCTCGTAGATCGGCATGATCCCGGCGTCGAGCCGCTCGATCTTGCTGGCATCCTTGTCGATGCACACGACATCGTGGCCGAAATCTGCAAAGCAGGCTCCGGAAACCAGGCCAACGTAGCCCGAACCGACCATTGCGATCTTCATACCGGAATCCCCAACCAAATAACCAATGTAACGGCCGGGCGGATAGCAAGCGGGGCCGCCCCCATGCAAATGGTATTCCCGCAGTGCAGCAAAAGGACTACGCAAAAAGCGCAATGACAAGAGCTGTCATCCCAGAAACCTGGCGCTCTGCGCTGGGTCCCGTGATCGCCAGTGCACCGCTCCAGAGGCTTGCCGGTTTGCTTGAGGCCGGGGAAGCTGCCGGCAAGACGATCTATCCGCCCGCCGAAACCCGGCTGGCCGCGCTTGCGCTGACGCCGCTGCCTGCCGTGAAGATCGTGATCCTCGGGCAGGACCCTTATCATGGCCCCGGGCAGGCGCACGGCCTCGCCTTTTCCGTGCAGCGCGGGGTGCCAGTGCCGCCCAGCCTGCGCAACATCTTCAAGGAGCAGGCTGCAGACCTTGGCCTGCCCCGACCTGCGCATGGCCATCTTGAAAGCTGGGCGCGGCAGGGTGTGCTGCTGCTCAACACCGTGCTGACAGTGGAAGCCGGGCAGGCCGCCTCGCATCAGGGCAAGGGCTGGGAGATATTCACCGACGCGGCCATCCGCGCGGTCGCCGAACGCGCATCCCCATGCGCCTATCTCCTTTGGGGCAGTCATGCCCGAGGCAAGGCAAAGCTGATCCGCGAGGCCATGGGCGGGCCGCACCTGATCCTCGAAGCCCCCCACCCCAGCCCGCTATCCGCGCACCGCGGCTTTCTGGGCTGCGGGCATTTCAGCCGCGCAAATGCGTTTCTGGAGGAACAGGGCCAGCCCGCGATTGACTGGCGGCTGCCTGCCTAGAGCCAGCCGATGCGCCGGAACCGCCACAGCAGCCCGCCGCAGATCGTCACGATAACCGCCCAGACGGCAGGATAGCCCCAGCGCCAGTGCAGTTCGGGCAAGTAATCGAAATTCATGCCGTAGATGCCCGCAATCGCAGTGGGCACCGCAAGGATCGCCGCCCATGCCGCAAGCTGGCGCGTGATCACGCCCTGCCGGTGCTGTTCAAGCAGGCCCGCCGTTTCCACCGTTGCTGCCAGCGTTTCCTTGAGGCTCTGCATCCGCGCCATCGCTCGGCGCACATGATCGAGCACATCGCGGAACCAGATCCGCGCCGATGGATCGATCACCGGCAAGTCTGCCACGACCAGTCGCTCCACCATTTCCTCCATCGGCCCGATGATTCGCTCGAACCGCCTGAGTTCGCGGCGCAGGCGGAAAATGCGGCGGATCGTGACGGGGTCGGGAAACTGGTCGATCGCGGCTTCCTCGATGTCCTGCACCACTTCCTCGAACTGGTCGGCGATCGGCAAATAGCCATCGACGATGAAATCGAGCACCGCGTGCAGCACATAGTCCGGCCCTTCGGACAAGTGCTCGCTGTCTGCTTCCAGCGCGCGGCGCAGATCGGTGTGAGCGCGCGCCGATCCGATCCGCACCGTCACGATGAAGCGCTCGCCAAGGAACATCGCGGTCTGCCCGTAGGTCAGCGCATCCTCGCTCACCCCCATCATTGCGGTGCGTGCAACGACGAACAGCTGGCGGCCATAGAGTTCGACCTTGGGCAGCTGGCGCGGATTGAGCGCATCCTCAACCGCCAGCGGATGCAGCCCGAACTGGCGCGCCACGAGCGCCATTTCCTCCGCCGCCGGATCGCACAGCCCGATCCAGTCAAAGCAGCCGTGCGGCAGCGCCTCTGCAGGCACAGGCACCCCCGTGACCGCAAGGGCACCCGGATCAGCTTTTCCTTCGGTATAGCGGTGTGCGGCGATGATCGGCATGGCCACCCTTGTGTCGTCCCGCCGGAAAAAGCGCAATCGCTGCGGCCTCAACGCCCGATCAAACGGGCTGGCAATCGCTCATCCCGCTGCTATCATGCATGTCAATAACCGGGGAGATCAGCATGGGTTACGAAGGCACGCGGCACGGCGGTCAGCCGGATATCGACGTGGCGATCATTGGCGCGGGCCTTTCGGGCATCGGCATGGCCGCTCATATGCAGATGCTCTGCCCCGATCGCAGCTATGCCCTGTTCGAGCGCCGCCCCCAGCTTGGCGGCACCTGGGACCTGTTTCGGTATCCTGGCGTGCGGTCTGACAGCGACATGCATACCCTCGGCTTTATCTTCGAGCCGTGGCGGCATGAAAAGTCCATCGCGGATGGCCCAGCGATTCTCGACTACCTCAATCACATCGCCACCGAACGCGGCATCCGCCAGCATATCCGCTTCGAAACCAAGGTCGTCTCCGCCAACTGGGAAAGCGCCAATGCCTGGTGGGTGATCACCAGCGAAGCAGCCGACGGCCAGCGCAGCCGCACCACGGCGCGGTTCCTCTATCTGGGTTCGGGCTATTACGACTACGATACGCCCTATGATCCCGCGATTCCGGGTCGCGAGGACTTTGCCGGGACCATCCTTCACCCGCAGTTCTGGCGGGATGACGTCGACTATACCGGCAAGCGCGTGGTCGTGATCGGCTCGGGCGCCACAGCCGTCACCATAGTGCCCGCCATGGCGAAGACCGCCGCGCACGTTACGATGCTGCAGCGCACGCCAACCTGGTATGCGATCCGGCCGGCGCGCGATGCGATTGCCAACACGCTGCGCAAGTTCCTGCCGGACAAGCTGGCGTACCGGATCACGCGCTTCAAGAACGTGACGATGCAGAACATCGTGTTCAAGCGCGCGCGCAGCGAGCCGCAGAAGGTCAAGGACTTCCTCACGAAGAAGCTCAAGGAAGCGCTTGGCCCGAAGTACGACGCCGCCACGTTCACCCCGCCCTACAACCCGTGGGAACAGCGCCTGTGCCTCGTGCCCGATGGCGATCTGTTTTCGGCGATCAATGCCGGCAAGGCCGAGATCGTGACCGACCATATCGAGCGCATCGACGCCAAGGGCATCCAGCTCAAGTCCGGCAAGCGGCTCGATTGTGACGTGATCGTCACCGCCACCGGCCTGGCGCTGGCCATGGCCGGCAAGATCGCGCTGGGCATGGACGGGCAGCCGGTGCGGATGAACGAGCGCTGGTACTACAAGGGCTGCATGTATTCGAACCTGCCCAACCTTGCGCAGGTGTTCGGCTACCTCAACGCATCGTGGACGCTGCGCGCCGATATCGACGCGGATTATGTGTGCCGCCTGCTCAACCACATGAAGAAAGTGGGCGCCGACAGCGCGACCCCGGTGCTGACCGACGAAAGCACGCTGACACCGGACACGCCGCTCGACCTCTCGTCGGGCTATATCCAGCGCGGCCTTGCGATCCAGCCGAAGAACGCGAAGGAAATGCCCTGGCGGCTTAACCAGGACTATGTCTTCGACCGCAAGTACATGAAGGACAGCCCGCTCGACGACGGGATCATGCATTTCGGCAAGGCCAGCGCGGTACAACCGGCGACAGCGAGCGGACTAGTCGAACCGGCAGAATAGGCGCCGGAGCCTCCTTCGGCGCTGCCCTTTTCCGGGATCAGAGGCGCCGGAGGCGGATCGGCGCGGGTTCTGCCAAAATCGTATCGACCTGGCGTGAGCCGAGGGGGCGGGCGAACTCGAGGCCAAGGCGCGTACGATCCGACCAGCGGATGATGGCGCGGGTTACCACCGTGCCGAAATCGATTTCAACAAACTGGCCAGTTGCACCATCGGCCAGATCATTGCTTTCGATCTGGCAGCCATAACGCGAGATATCGAAGATGCGCTGGACGCGTCCGGCAGATGGGCCGGGCTGCCCCTCGCCCGCGCGCATCCGCTGGACGCGGCGGTTGTCCACCACCGAA
>JBIPOH010000320.1:0-4078 GCA_044379435.1 Novosphingobium sp. | reverse complement strand
AGCCTGGCGAACATGCACACTCTCCCGCTTCCATGCCGAAAGGGCAAGCAAGCGTGTTAGACCAGCGCGGATTGGGGCTCTCTCTCGCCCCCGCTATGGAAGAGTGCGTATTGCCCGATCAGGCAGTGGGCACGACGAGATACTTCTCGCCCGTACGCCGCGCATTGTATTCGGCGACAGCGCCGGGCTCCAGCATCCCCTCAAGGCTGACTTCGGCCTTGTAGTGGCTGGCGAAGGTGGTGGTGAGATCGCGGGCAACCCGCCCGCGCATCCGCCCCACCGTTTCCATGCCCGCCTTGGCCATGAACGGCGTGAGCAGCCAGCCGCCGAGATCCCACGTCAGCCCAAAAGCGCGGTTGAGGATCGTCGGCCCCATATCGAGCCCGCCATAGATATAGACCTTCTTGGGTGTGGACGAGCCATAGCGGCTGAACGCGGCGCCCCGGCTGGCCGATGCCTCCATCGCCGCCAGAATCTGCCCCGCCAGCGTGCCGCCGCCGATCGGATCGAAGCCGAGCATCGCGCCGGTTTCGTGGATGGCATCGGCCAAGGCGGCGTTGAAGCCGGGCTCGGTCATATTCAGCACATGAGTCGCGCCGAGGCCCTTGAGCAGCGCGACCTGCTCTTCGCTGCGCACGATATTGACGAGCGGGACGTTGTCTTCCTGGCAAATCCGCACCAGCATCTGGCCAAGGTTCGAGGCGGCAGCGGCGTGGACGAGGCCGGTAAAGCCTTCCATCCGCATCGTCTCGACAAAGCCCAGCGCGGTCATCGGGTTGACGAAGCTGGAAGCGGCCTGCGCAGCGCTTACGCCGTCGTCCACCGGCAGGCACATGCCGCTTTCGGCATAGGCATAGCTGGCATAGGCCGTGCCCGGCACGCAGGCGACGCGCTTGCCGATCAGCGCCTGCGCGGCGGGGCTGTCTCCGGCGGCGACGACCACGCCCGCCGCTTCGTTGCCCGCAGGCATATCCAGCCCGTGGCGGGCCTTCATCGCGCGGGTGGCGCCCTCGGGCATCTTCGCCACGACCTTGCCGGGGGTGTATTCGGCATTGGCGGTATCGGCGGAGGCAAACAGCAGGCCGAGATCAGACGGATTAATCGGCGTCGCCTCGATCTGCACGAGAACCTGCGTGCCGGCGGGCGCGTCCCAGGTCTTCTCCGCGATCTGGACGGTCAGCGTGCCGTCTGCATCGAGCCGGGTGGTGAGCTGCTTGCCGGTAAATGCCATTGTTCTCTCCGATTGTGGCCGCGCCGGGTGTGTCCCGCGCGGGTTTCAATCCGCAACTTAACGCCTCAATCCTCCGGGTAAAGCGCGCGCATGAAATAGAGGCCATCGGGGGGCGCATTGTGGCCGAGTCGGCGGCGGTCGCAGGCCTCCAGCGCCTCGCGCATATCGGCAGCACTCCAGCGCCCCTCCCCCACCAGCGCGAGGCAGCCCACCATCGAGCGCACCTGATGATGCAGGAAACTGCGCGCTTCCGCCGCGACGATCACATGATCCGCTCCCTGTGGTCCTTTGGCGCGCCGCACGGAAAGGTGCCGCAGCGTTTTCACCGGGCTGGCTGATTGGCAATGTGCGGACCGGAACGTCGTGAAATCATGATGCCCGACCAGCACTTGCGCCGCTTCGTGCATCGCATCTGCATCCAGCGGCTGGGCGATCCGCCACGCCCGCGCGGCTTCGAGCACGAGCGGCGCGCGGCGATTGGCGATGACATATTCGTAAGACCGCCCAGTGCAGGAAAAGCGCGCGTGCCAGTCTTCCGGCACTTCCACGCAGTCCAGCACCGCCACGGCCTCACCCGCCGAGCGCAGCCGCGCATTCAGCGCCCCACCCATGCGGAACGGGGCCAGCGGCTTTGCGCTATCGAAATGCGCGCGCATCCCCCGCGCGTGAACCCCGGCATCGGTGCGCCCGGCGGCGTGGAGCGTGACCGGATGGCAGACCACGCTTTGCGCCGCTTCCTCCACCGCCTGCTGCACCGAAGGCCCGTGCGCCTGCCGCTGAAAGCCCATATAGGGCCGCCCGTCGTATTCGAGAGTGAGTGCGTACCGCGTCATGCTGTATCGCCAAGATGCGCGCCAACATCCTTCGACAAGCTCAGGATGAGCGGGTGTGGTACATGTCGCCAAGAGACACACCGCTCGTGCTGAGCTTGTCTAAGCACCATGCGCAGCGCCTGCCTCATCACCCCAGCACCGTGCCCGCCGCAATCGCACGCCCGCGCAGCAAGGCCGCCGTTTCCATCGCAGGCTTGCCCGCCCGCTGGATCAGGGTGGGCCGCAGCGCGCCCTCGCCGCAAGCAATCGTGAGCGCGGCATCGAGCGTGGTGCCGGGAATGCCCACGGCGTCCACCACTTCGGCGGCGAGCACGCGGTAACGCTCGCCCTCCAGCTCGAAAAATGCGCCCGGCGCTGGCGCAAAGGCGCGGACCTGCCGCTCCACCTGCGCGGCGCTCTGGCTGAAATCGAGGCGGCTCTCGGCCTTGTCGATCTTGTGGGCATACGTGACGCCCTGCTCGGGCTGGATAACTGGCGGATGCGCAGGAAGATCGGCCAGCACGGCCACCATCAGCGTAGCGCCCTGTTCCGCCAGTTCGGTGGTGAGTTCACCCGCCGTCTTGCCTGCAACCGGCATTGCCACCGCCGCCAGCATCGGCCCGGTGTCGAGCCCGCGCTCCATCTGCATGATCGTCACGCCGGTCTGCTCGTCCCCCGCGAGGATCGCCCGCTGCACAGGTGCCGCACCCCGCCAGCGCGGCAGCAGCGAACCATGCACATTGAGGCAACCAAGGCGCGGCGCATCGAGGATCGGCTGCGGCAGGATCAGGCCATAGGCGGCGACCACTGCGACATCGGCCTCCAGCGCGGCAAACGCGGCCTGCTCCTCCGCCCCTTTGAGCGAAACCGGCGTTTGCACCGCAATGCCAAGCGCCTCTGCCGCGCGGTGAACGGCGGTTGGTTGCAACTGCTTGCCCCGCCCCGCAGCGCGCGGCGGCTGGCTATAGGCCGCCACCACCTCGTGTCCGGCGGCCACCAGCGCAGCAAGGGTCGGCACCGCGAAATCGGGGGTGCCCATGAAGACAATGCGCATAACGCTCAAAAGGGCCTTTCGTTTGCCGCCACCGGCCCTATCTCTCCCCCCATGGCATCGCAAGAGATCGAGGCGCTGGCGAGCGCGCTGGCACGGCTTCCGGGGCTTGGCCCGCGTTCGGCGCGGCGCGCGGTGCTGTGGCTGATCAAGCGGCGCGAGACGAGCCTCGTTCAGCTCGCCGATGCGCTGGAAGGCGTGCGCGCGCGGCTGGTGGAATGCACCACTTGCGGCAATGTCGATACCGCCAACCCCTGCAGCATCTGCACCGATCCGCGCCGCGATGCCCGCGCGCTGTGCGTGGTGGAGGAAGTGGCCGATCTGTGGGCGCTGGACCGCGCGCGGCTGTTTACCGGGCGCTATCACGTGCTGGGCGGGCGGCTTTCGGCGCTGGACGGCGTGGCGCCGGAGGATCTTTCGATCGGCCAATTGCTCGCGCGGCTGCATGAGGGCGGGATCGACGAAGTGGTCCTGGCGATGAACGCCACGCTGGAGGGCCAGACCACCGCGCATTATATCGCCGAACGCATCGAAAACCTGCCGCTGCGCGTGACGCAGCTGGCGCACGGCCTGCCAGTGGGCGGCGAGCTGGATTACCTCGATGAAGGCACATTGGCGCAAGCGCTGCGGGCGCGGCGGCCGGTGGGGTAAGGCGGTCGGTTAGCACCTTGCGAGTCGGCAAACGCGCGCTTATCTGACCGGAATGGCTATCCGCGAAATCCTCGAAGTCCCCGATCCGCGCCTCAAGCAGATCTCCGCGCCCGTTACCGTGTTCGACGAGGAGCTGAAGACGCTCGTCGCCGACATGTTCGAGACGATGTATGACGCGCCCGGCATCGGCCTTGCCGCCGTGCAAGTCGGCGTGCCGCTGCGCGTGCTGGTGATCGATCTGCAGCCCGATGATCCGGATGCGGAACCAGTGGCGTGCAACCATGACGGGCACCATCACCATCACCAGCCGACGAAGCGCGAGCCGCAGGTGTT